>CADCOL010000241.1 GCA_902803015.1 uncultured Lachnospiraceae bacterium
TCTACCGCAATCATCAACGCCTGCCAGTACAGCTTTATCTTTGCACTTGCTCCGAATGATATTCAGGACCTTTGCAAACTGTATGAAAAGGCCGGCGGTATTAACGAAAACGAACAGGAACAGATTACCCAGGCTCCGCGTGGTCAGGCCTTCACGATTATGAGTCCGACCAGCCGTTCCACTTTCCGTGTGGAAGTTCCGAAGAACATGGTGGATATGTTCCAGGAATCGGATTACGAAAGCAAACGTTTCTCCGGAGAAGAAGGCGAAGCGGTCTGGGAAGATTTCATCGGAGAAAGCCGTGCGCTTAATGAAGAAGCCAGACTTGAGAATAAGCGTGCGGAAGAAATCGAATCCGAATACATTTCGGCGAATACGAAACAGCGCGTTATTTTTGAGGAAATTGCGGAAGAGGAAGAACCGGAAATCTATACCATCGGTACGAAGGGCAAAACACATTCCGGCAGCGTAAGCTTCGATTTCGAAGAAGAAACGGAAGTACCGGGAATGTCGGGCGGCGTTTCCTTCGAGGAAGAATCCGACGGATTCTCGTTCGAGGAAGTTACGGAAGAGCCTTCCGTCGGCGCTGCGGTAATGCCGGGACCCTTGACCGCGCAGACAACACAAGTGGCCGAAACGACTACGCCTGTAGTGCAACCCGTGGCAACACCGGTATATGTACAGCAACCTGTATACGCACAGCAGCCTCAGATGATTCAGCCGGCAGGCGGAGGTATTACCGTATCCGCGTCGGATTACAATTCGATGGTGGAATCCATTCGCAGTTCCGTCCTTCGCGAAGTGCGTCCCGAGATTTCTCAGAGCGCTCCGGCATCGGCAGATTATCAGAAGATGGCAGAAGATCTTCGCAGTCAGCTGCTTAACGAGATTATGCAGGAACTCAAAGAGAACGGAGCATTCGCCGGTATGGTTGGAGCAGGCAGCGTGGCAGCAGGGGCGGCGGTCGGTGCAACGGCAGCAGCTGCAGCGGCAGCAAGTACGGAAACACCCGCCTCGGAACCGGAAGATATCGATGTCGAAGATACTTCTTTTGCAGATCTCTTTGGTGGCGGAATTTCCGAAGAAGAGCAGTCTGAAGACTTCGGATTTGATGCATCTTCGTACGATGATGATGCAGAGATTGAAGATACCGACGGATCCGATGCAAGCGACTTCGACGATATGGACTTTTCGTTACTCTTCAGCGGTGCGGACATGCCGGAAGACGAGAGTACCGGTGATGAGGACTCAGATGAGGACGATTTCGATATTATGGCACTGCTTCGTACGGAAGCAGCTTCTCATGCAGGCGAGACCGAAATCAATGATATTGATGAGATTGTAGGAGAAGGCGAAGTAACGGAAATTACTCTGAGCGAACTTGCCGCACTGGTAAGATTGCAGAGAGAACAAAGAAGACATCGGACAAACTGATTCTTCAGGAGATAAGTAATGGCAGCACATTTGGGAATGAAATTAATCAATCGTGGTGAAGAGGGCGAAATCCTGTTAAAGGGTCGTCTCGATACCGTGACGGCAGCGGAGTCGGATATTTACTTCGAAGAAGCGACCAAGCGATTCGATCACCTGATTTTGAATATGCAGGATTTGGAATACATTTCCAGTGCCGGTCTTCGAACCCTTAAGATTATTCACATTAAGATGCAGAAAAAGGGTGGAAGCTTAACCATTAAGAATGTCAGCGACAACATTATGGAAGTTTTCGAGATGACCGGATTTGCGGGATTACTGAATTTTGTTTAGAGGTAACGCCTATGAAACAGCATGTAAGAGTCAAAACCAAAAATGTAAAGATCTGGGTAACAAGGGTGATTGTAGCAGCCTTGCTTGTTATGATGATTGTTCCCATTCTTCCGATTCCTGCCAAAGCGGCAGTGGATGTAGTCGGTGAAACAGCGGGAATCCTGGAGAAGGTTCAGGGTACCGGCAAAGCACCCACCGGAAATGCATACATTCTCGAAACATCAACCGGTCAGCAGCCGGGCGACAGTATTTCGTTCTTTTTGATTCGTTACAAGGTAAAAGGCGAGAGCACGGTTCGTAAGCAGTATATTCTGCCGAATCAGGATTCTTTGGGCATCGGACGTAAGGAAGTAGAAGCCATCTGCGGTTCGGAAGCAAAAATCGAATCCGCCGTAACGGATAAAATGGGCTATGCTGCCATGGAAGCATGGAACGAAGAAAAAGGATTGAAATCGTACAAGACGGATCAGTACTATTTCACCACGAGGGAACCCATGGCAGAGGTTCTCAGCGTGGATGCTTACATGAAGGAAGCGGATACCTGGACATGTCTTGCGGTTCGTTTGTTCAGCGTGGAAGAGTTATACGGTGTAAAGATGGCAGGTGCCTGGTCTGCGGAATGGTACATCGATTTCAAGGGCAAGCTTCTTCTTGAAATGGTAGACAACGGCAGCATCAGCTGGTCCAAGGTAAGTGCCTGCATGCTTTACATGGATTCACTGGCATCCTGGAGAACCAATTTTGACGGAAAAGACTATGCACAGCATGTAACGCAGCAGACAAAGACTTATGGATTCCGTGTGGACTTTGCGGATGTCTATAAGGGCGGTTTTGAATCCTGCTACGCAAATTATAACGACGGACAAAAGACTGCCATTGATTTGAACATGGCGGAAGTAATGACCATGAATGTCATCTACGATGATATTTACGGGGTGCCGCGAACGATACATATTCCGGTTATTACCAATGCGGTTTTATGGCTGAATGACAGAGGTTTCTGTAAAGCAGGAAATGAAATCCTCGGAGTCGCTCTGCAGGGCGAACAACTGGCATTTACGGGTGAGATTCCGGATTTCAAATCATTAAGAGATATTTCCCTGACCATAGGAAGCGATAAAGCGAAGGCGGAAGCAGGAATCTGGTCCAAGACTCAGAACAACAGAAGAAGCCAGCGTGAGGCCACATCTAATGCCGGCGATAACGCATACATTCTTTCGTTTGCCATGTATAACATGGAAACTGCCAAATTCTCACCCAAAAAAGAGGGTGCTTTGTTAAAGTACGATTTCGAAGGCAAACCGATTAAATTCATGAAGTCCAGAAATTCGGACGGATACGAACTGGCTGTCGGAAGTGTAACATCGCTCGGCATGAAGGACTACGACGGAACCGATCTGGATGACAAGATTGTTTGGAAAGATGCTTATCTTGTAAAGATGAATACCGACACTGTTGCGTCGGCATCCACCTACGGAGATTTAAAGATTCGTTTCAATTACACCACGAAGTCCGGACTTCCTCTTCAGACGGAAGAATATGATGTAAGAAATCTGGTGAACAATTACTACGGTTACTGGCCGGGTACCGTGACTTCCCATGCAGGCAAGTATGATGAGGACTTTGCATATCGTTACGGTATTACAAAAGGGAATACGCTGACGTTCTTTATCAGTGCCAGCAATGTATCTTCCTTTACCGGAGCGACATTGTCA
>CADCOL010000242.1 GCA_902803015.1 uncultured Lachnospiraceae bacterium
ACTTTTACCGCATCATCCACCAGCTCTTTGGCTGCTTTACCGATTTCGGTATTCTCAATAATATTTATAACAAGATCCGTGTTGCGGATAAAATCGTCTCCGTCGCTGATAACAACCGTTCCTGAAACATCGATGTCCATTTTATTGTCCACACCAATCATTCCCAGATTAATAGCAGGTGTAATGGTTTGGGAAACATCCACGCTCAGGGCCTGATATACAACATAATTCGTTGTTTTAACATTCACTTTAATATTGTCGCCGCCCGGTGCCTCGAAGAACATATGACCGGCCATTGTCTTGAACAGTTTTTCAAAACCGCTTCCCGGCTTATCCATAAAGAAGAATCTGTATGGATTCTTGTATTTGGAAGCATCATACTTATTGACGGAACCTGCCAGATCTTTTCCGTCACTTTGGGAATAAGTCGGTTCGTCCGCCACTCCGACAAACGTGTCGGAATAGGTATTCTTGTAGTAAATCAATGTGTTTTGAAGGTTTGCCTGAAGGTTTGCCTTCTGACAGACATAAATGGCGGCAAAGTACATTGCGATAATCATGACAAGACAAAAAGGCAATAGCATAGTGGCTTCAACTATTGCGTCACCTTTTCTGTTTTTCATAAAATCTTTCATAACTTCACCGCCATTTCTATAGCTGTCACTCATTAATAAGTATTCTGTACCGCGTTGGGATCGAGGTTTGCTTTTCCTCTGATCTGGTCCCACAAATCGTTGAAGAATCCGGAAAGAATTCCCCAAAGAGCTGCAGCAAGTAATACTACAATCAGAATCAGGATTACGGTTGCAACGATGTTGGAAACACCCTCCTCCTCATTCTTCAAGCCTGAGAAAAAATTTTTTACTTTGAACTTGGTATCAAGATACAAATTGTCTAAAAAATTCATATTCTCCTCCTTTTTTGATAGTGGTTGTTTATGCCATGTACGGTGTTAGAAAAAGTTGAAGCCAGTTAACACCGGTACAATCACGAGTAATAAGATTCCGCCGAACATAAGCAGTGTCGGCACTAACAGTTTGGACTGGATTTTTTCGCCCATTCGCTTGGAATTATGCTTTCTCTCCATCCAGCATTCATCGTTCAGTCTGCGGAACAGATTCACGATTTCCGCATTACCTTTTGACATATTCTGGATAATTGCGGTTGCAAGTTTATTCGCATAGTTGTTGTTGCATTTTACCATAAACTTCGAATATGCTTCGGCAGGCGGAACATTGTTGTTTAAGTCCAGAAGTACTCGACTCATTTCATCGTATAATACGCCGTCTCCGTTTTCTGCCACCAGCTTCCATGCCTGGCTGACTTCCATACCTGCCACGGTAAGAAGTGTCAGCTCGGAAGCTACCTGCGGGAACTGATTCTCAATCTCTTCTTTTCTGTTATTGATAATGGAATTCAGATTATCCAAAGGAAGATAACCGATAATTCCGAACAGAATAAATGCACCCAGTGCAAAAATAACGCTCTTGATTCCCCAGTGAAGGCTTAAGAAAACACCCAAAAGGGCAATACCTACAACTGCACCGAGAACAAGACTTCCAATCAGATTGGCAAGAACAAAATACGCATAATTCATTGCCTCTTTTTTCTCTTTGAACTGAACGCACTGTGAATTCAGTTTCTTTACGAAATTATTGGTACCGTCCCATTTCATAAGCTGAATGAATCGATATCCTGCAACGGGAATTAAATCTCCGAGTCCGGGTTTTCCTTTCTCATAACGGGCAAGTGCCTTCTGGTTCTCGTCAAGAGTCGCCTTCAGTTTCTTTCCCTTTTTAATCATCTTCTTGTCTTTCAGCTCGTCCCTGCGTTTCATGAGCGCAACCAACTTGTTTAAGCTGATCGTGGTCATCTTGATATTTTCCTCGGCCGTCTCTCTTCGGCATGTAACAATCGCCTCGGTGATATTCTCGCCCGCGGTCATAATCAGGAATGCATAGATGATAAATAATACTGTCGCAATCAGAATAATAATTACTTCCATATCGGTTCCTCTTTTTAAGCCTTAATGTCCGTACTCTTAACCATAATCAGGAATGAAATAACAAAGATAATCAGCGCTACCGTCGCTGCCAGATGTCCCGGAACCCATGTGGTAAACAGGGTATCCATAAATCCCTTGCCCATTACGGACATTGCTCCAACCACCAGAATCGGCATGAACAGCATTGTCATGGTCTCGGTCTTTGCACCGGTAATAACGGTTTCAATTTCCATTTCCGTTTCAATCTTCTGTCCGATGATTTCCTCGGTCTGGCAAACCACATCGCCGAAACGATCGTTCTTTCCGTCAATTGCCTTAAAAATGGTGGCAAAGTTGCGAACATCTTCCAAATCGCTTCGATCCGCAAAATTATCGAACAAATCCTTTAACTGTACGCCGCCTCTTTCATACTGGAGAACGATGTATTCCACTTCCCTGACAATATCCGAATCATCGGCATAGGTCATTTTTAAGTCTTCCAATGCGGATTTGATGGCTTTAATCTCCACATTTCCGGCTCTTGCAGCTACGGACATGGAAGACAGGAAATCCTTGAACTGAATTCTCAATGATTTCTGGCGCTTCTTAACCGTGGACTTCGCATAGATGCGTTCCATGGGAATTGCCATGAGAAAGCCTACCAGAAGAGAAAGCCAAATCACATGGTAAAATACCAGGCACATCAATGACAAAAGCACCCCAAGGATGACATACGCCAGCAAATGCTGCCCCTTTGTCATATTACATTTGTAGTAGATTGGAAGTTTGTTTTTCATTTAGGATCCTCCAGGAAATCATAAATTCCGCTCATTTCAAATTTATAAGTATGAATCATCGGATTGCTTGTTCTCTTTAAGGAGCCGACTACCTTGCTCCCTTTTACGCTTAAATCCTCTTCGAATTTATATAAGGGATTTAAGATAATCTGTCCGTTCTCCATGCCGACTACTTCGGTAACTTCCAGTGTCTTTCTGGATTTGTCTCGCATTCTTCCGAGGTGAACGATGATGTCTACCGCGGATGCAATCTGCTGACGGATTGCTTCAAGCGGAAGTCCGTCCGCTCCCTGCAGTACCATGGTTTCCAGACGGCTTAACATATCTCTTGCGGAGTTTGCATGGCCGGTGGAAATACTTCCGTCATGACCGGTATTCATTGCCTGCAGCATGTCGAGTGCCTCCGCACCACGGACTTCGCCGACAACGATTCGCTCGGGTCTCATACGCAGCGAGCTCTTAATCAGATCTCTCATCGAAATTCCGCCGACGCCGGTGGAGTTTGCGTTTCTGGTCTCCAGTCTTACCAGGTTGGGTACGTTACGAATCTGCAACTCGGCCGAGTCCTCGATGGTAATAACACGTTCGTCGGACGGGATGTAATTTGATAACGCATTTAAGAATGTCGTCTTACCGGAACCGGTACCGCCGCTGATAAAAATGTTGTACTTTGCGCGAACCAGTTTTTCCAGGAAAATCGCAACTTCCGGGGTAATGGAACCGTAATTGATCAGTTTCTGAATCGTCATACCTTCTTCCGGGAAACGACGGATGGTAACGATGGGACCATTCAGCGCAATCGGATCGAGTACGACGTTAACACGGGAGCCGTCCGCAAGACGGGTATCAACGATCGGGTTACTCTCGTTAACGGAACGTCCCATGTCCTGTACGAATTTTACAATGATGTTTCGAAGTCTTTCCTGACTTTCGAATTTATCGGGCAGCTTGGTCAGGCGACCGTCGCGCTCTACGAAAATACTGTCATAACCGTTAATCATGACTTCGGTGATGGACTTGTCGGCAATAATCTGTCCGAGGATACCGAGTCCGCGGATGGATTCGAATACCGCACTCGAAAGATTGTTGCGAACCTTAAAGGATACGGATGAATAATATGCCGCAACCTCCATGTCCGTCTGTCTGGTCTGCTGCATACGATATTCCATCATCTGCGTAATCAGTTCTTTTAATTCATCATCCGACATCTCGGAATACGCAGGATTGGTGCAAACCAAATCTCTGATCTGTCCAATTTCTTCTGTGAAAAAATCTCTGTCTGCCATTTTAACCCCTTATACTGTCCGTTTTCTTTACCGAACGGTTCAACCGATTAACGTACCAACTGCGTTGCAAAATTCAAAGCCGGCTGTGTTGCAAGCCACTCGATGAATCCTGCGGATTCGGGATTCTGGCTTGCATTGATCATTCCGACTACCGGAATGTCGCTTGCAACGCCGGAACCGCTTCCCATGTTGAAGTTGACCACTCTGGTCATCTTGGATTCGTATAATCTTGTGAGATGTGTCTGATTCAGGAATAACTGCATTTTCGCGTTTGCGATGGTGGAATTTCTTTCTACCAGTACAATTGCTTCCGCCACATCGAATACTTTCAGAGCGTCGGCATTCATCGTAATACCCATATCAAGAACGATGATGTCAAAGAGCTTCGAGTCTTCAAGGATTTCGATAATCTTCTCTCTTTCCTCTCCGGTCAGCTCATAAATGTCATTCGGGGAATCAAAATGCTTTAAGTAGAATAGGTTTTCATTCTTCTGCTGCATAAGGCCCTGAATTTTAATGGAAAAATCGGCATTGGAGCCGAGGGATGCGGCAAGTTCGGAAAGTCCCTTCTCGTTATGGTTCGGAAGAACGCACTCATCGGAGGGAGCATCTTCATAGCTTAAATAGAATACTTTCTTTCCTTCGTTGGAAAGTTTGATTGCGGTTGCAAGCGCCAGCGTGGTTTTACCTGCGCCGCCGATGGGAGAATAGAAAACGATGGTCTTGGTTTTATTTCCGCCAAGTACTACGCCCCTGCTTCTTGCATACTCAGAATATTCGTACATGAGCTGCTGATAAATGGTGCCGATTTTCTGATACTTGTTAATCTTCTTAAATCCCATGCAGGATTCGGGAATGATTTCATCCGCATCATAAAGCATGACAGCCAGTGTATCTTTTCCCAGGGAAACCTGTCCGTCGTAAATATCGCTTCCGAACAGAAGAATATCAATCTTCTTGGTACGAAGCATGTTTTCCAAAGCTGCGCGATCCGAATAAATGGAAATCGCAAGATCCTTGTAGTTTGCAAGAACCATTTCCAGCCTTCTTAAGTATTCCATGTTAGAATCTGCAAGCACTATTCTTATCATATCTTTTCCCCGCTTCTCTATTAGTTTTTTGTTACCGTTGCCTCTTAATCCCTGTCGTATGAGTCGTATATCTTCTGCACGGTTTTGTTCTTCGTGCTCTTGAATACGACGGTTGCGACAATCTCGCCGATGACGGATATCGCAACGACCGCAATTCCGATATATATAATCATTTGTCCGGTCATGTTATCTCCTCCGCAAATCTTACAGCCAGTTGCCGTCTTTCAGAACCTGCAAATCATCTTTTAAAAGATCCATCTCCGGATCTCTCTTCTCGCCGGCCTGTTTCTCGTAACGCTTCAATGCTTCGTTGTAATACTCTTCAAATGCGGAAAAATCTCTTTCCGTTTCTTCCTTCAACTGCTGAATTTCCAGTTCCAGGAAAGCTTTGCGCTTGTAGACATTGTAATTGTCCGGATAACGCTTCTCCATCAGGTCGATGTTGGATGCCGCTTCGTCAAACCTGCCGGAATTCGTGCAGAGAATGATAATGTTGTTATAGGTACTGTAAGAAGCCCATCCTGTATCAATAAGCTCTTTCGAGTACTTGATTGCCCCGTCGCAATACTTGTCTTCTTCGGTTAAGCCGTATGCCTGAATGTAATTCTCCGAAAGAAGCCCGGTTAAGTATCCCCGGTATTCCATCGAAACATCGGTAAGTCCCTTGGTAAGAAAATCGATGCTGCGGTCTAAGTCATCCACGGTTCCGCCTGCGGAAATCGCCTGTGCACAGGTGATGTAAGCACGCATTTTACGATAGTCGTCGGATGTGGTGGCAATACATTCTTTTAAGTATTCTTCCGCTTTGCCGTAGTTTCCTTTGGCATATTCGATTTCTCCGTGAATCTGCGAAAGGTTCGCGGTATTGATTCCGTACTCTTCCGCTTTTTCCGCAGCCTCTGCCGCAGCGTTCAAGTCACCTTTTTTCGCTAAGGAGATTGCGTAATCACCGTAAATCTCGGGATTCTTGGAATCGTATTTTAAACCGTTGCGGAAATTTTCTGCCGCCTTTTCGAAATTATCCTGCTCGTAGTAAGCATTTCCGTTGATGTGGTAAAGGTTTGCAACTCCCGTTTCTTCCTCGTAAATCGGAAGTGTCTGAAGCGCTCCTTCCACGAATGCGTTTGTATCCTCATACTGCCTTCTCTGGAAGAGGAAGTATGCTTTCTTTTCGTATGCATCCACGGTATCGGGTTTTAATGCAATGGCGCTTTGGAAAATCTGCTCAAATCCGGCTTCATCACCTTCCGGATCATATGCTGCCATCTGCTCGATGTACTGTGCATACAGTTCTTCGCGTTCCTGTTCCTTTTTCTGGAATCCGTAGGAAATAAGTCCAACGCCTGCTACCAGGGTAATCAGCAATGCAATTCGTACCAGATTCTGGCGAAGTACCATCGCGCGATAGGTTTTTTCCTTGCGATGGATGTTATTAAATGCCTTCAGCATTTCGCCCGCAGATGCGAAGCGGTTTGAAGGCTTCTCCTGCAAAGCTTTATTGAGGATGTATAAGTAACCCTCGCTCGTCGAGGCTTTTAATGCTTTGTTGCCGGCCTTATCAAGACGTACGCCGGTGTAAATGTGATACAACGTCGCGCCGATGCTGTAAACATCGGAACGCTTGTCAATCGGAATCTTCGGAAGCTCTTTTCCTTCGGATGCGGTAAATCCGGCGGATTGTACGCCTGCGTTTGTTCCTGCGCCTGCGTAATTCGAAGCCTGCTCCAGAACTTCGGTTGCATCGGGGTCGTAATTTGAACCGATGACTTCGGTTTCGTCTCCTGACGAAATTGTGCTGTCGAGAACTTCTGTTTCGTCACCGGAGGACCCGAGCACTTCCGTAACATTACCTGCCGCGCTGCTTAATACCTCTGTTTCATCGCTGCCGACTGCGTTATCGAGAACTTCGGTCTCATCGCCTCCTGCAGTCGGAGTTGTGTGACCTGCTGCCGCGGTTGCGGTTGAAGCCTGCGCACCTGCTCTGTTCTTCTTCAGTTCTTCAACAATGCGGTAAAATGCTTCTTCCTGCTCCGGAGCGCTGTAGCCTTTGGTAAAGCCGTTCGTGTATGCCTGATTTCCTTCGGAGATACCGGAGATGTTAAAATCAATCAGGCAGATATCGTCGTCCGGCTTTAACATGATATTGTCGGGTTTAATATCTCCGTGGATTACGGGGATTTCTCTCGAATGAAGATATTCCACCGCTTCGCAGAGCTGTTTTCCGTATTTGATAACCTGACTTTCCTTGAACTTAACGCCTCTGTCAAGAAGTGACTGGAAGGATTCGCCTTCGATGTAATCCATAACGGTATAGCTGACACCGTCGATTACAAAATAGTCCAGAACGGAAGGAATATAGGAATGGCGAAGGTTCTTTAAAACGTCAACCTCGTTTCTTCTTTCTTCCGCTCTTACGGAATCATGTATTTTTTTGATGACTACCTCTTTTTGGAGACGCTTGTGAATGGCCTTGTAGACCGTTCCTCCACCACCTTTTCCGATGGTGCCCTGAATCTCATATATATCAAGAGGCGAATTGTTCTCTGCCATTTATTACTCCAATTGATTAGTATCGGATACTGTCCGGGTATTAGTAGAAATAAAGGTAATCTTCGGAGCATTCAAC
>CADCOL010000243.1 GCA_902803015.1 uncultured Lachnospiraceae bacterium
AAGCTTCCATTTAAAGAGCGGGCACAGTATGGCCATCGTGGGCCCGTCCGGCTCCGGAAAGAGTACGATTATCAATTTAATCCCCAGGCTTTACGACGTTACGAAGGGAAGCGTGTTCTTTGACGGCATCGATGTGCGGCAGCTCGACCTTGCGGACCTTCGAAAGAATGTCGGCGTGGTTTCGCAGGAAACCTACCTCTTTAACGGCACCATCCGCGAGAATCTGCAGTATGCGAATCCCGCCGCGACGGAAGAGGACATGATTGAGGCATGTAAGAAGGCAAATATCTACGATTTTATCCAGGCACAGGAACTGGGACTCGATACGATGGTCGGAAACCGAGGCTTAAAGCTTTCCGGCGGCGAGAAACAGCGCGTTTCGATTGCCAGGGTTTTATTAAAGAATCCTTCGCTTTTGATTTTTGATGAGGCAACCTCGGCGCTCGATTCGATCTCCGAGAATAAAATCCAGGAAGCCATCGATCCGATTATCAAAGAACGGACCAGTATTTTGATTGCGCACCGGCTTTCCACCATACTGGCCGCGGATGTGATTTATGTCGTAAAAGACGGGCAAATCGTTGAAATGGGACAACATCAGGAACTTGTGGAAAAGGGCGGAGTTTACACGGAATTGTACAATACGCAGTTTAAAAAAATCGACTCTTGATTTATTTTGCAAAGTGTAATAGAATGGACAAAATCGTTTTTAGAATATGAATGAGGCAGGACATGACAGACACCTATCAGGAGCTCCTAATCGAGCAGCAAGGCAGCCAAATGAATAAAATCTTCGGGTTTGTCCTTGTGGGCCTGGGAGTATTATCCATCATCAGCGGGTTGTTTGTGAGTCCTTTCTTTTTTATCGGCGCACCGGTCTGCGGAATCCTTTCCTATATCGTATATTTCAGACGTACGATTACCGAATATGAATATACCTATATGGATAAGGAACTTCGCATCGCAAGGATTTATAACCGCGCAAAACGCAAGCAGGTCGAGGTTCTGGACCTTACCAAGGCTGAAGCGGTTGTACTGCAGTCTTCTTCCGCATACGATAATTATAAGAACATGCAGGGCGAGGAAATCGATTATTCCACCTGTACGGACGAGACGGACGAGCTGAAGGACTATGTAATCGTGTATGAGGGAAAGAAGCGGTACTATTTTTCCTTTAATGACGCCATGGTGCAGGCAATCCGCACGGGCGTGCCGAGTAAGGTGAAGATGCGATAAAATAATATATATAAGAAACGGAGGGAAAGAAAGTGGGTCAGATTGTATCAGAAGGCATTACATTTGATGATGTGTTACTGGTTCCCGGGTATTCCAACGTGATTCCCAATCAGGTTGATTTAACCACGAACCTGACCAAAACCATCAAACTGAACATTCCCATGATGAGTGCGGGAATGGATACTGTAACCGAACACCGCATGGCTATTGCAATGGCACGTCAGGGCGGTATCGGTATCATTCACAAGAATATGTCCATCGAGGCACAGGCAGAAGAGGTGGATAAGGTAAAGCGATCCGAAAACGGTGTCATCACCGATCCGTTCTCTCTTACCGCAGAGCATACATTGGCAGATGCCGATAACTTAATGGGTAAATTCCGTATTTCCGGTGTTCCCATCACCGAAGGCAGAAAGCTCGTCGGCATTATCACAAACCGTGATCTCAAGTTTGAGACCGACATGACCAAGAAGATTCGTGAGTGCATGACAAGCGAAGGCCTGGTAACCGCTAAGGCAGGCATTTCCCTGGAAGACGCAAAGACGATTCTTGCAAAGTCCCGTAAGGAAAAGCTTCCGATCGTGGATGACGATTTTAACCTCGTAGGTCTCATTACCATTAAAGATATTGAAAAGACCATCAAGTATCCTCTTTCGGCAAAGGATTCCCAGGGAAGACTTCTCTGCGGCGCAGGTGTCGGAATTACCGCAAACGTACTTGATCGTGTAAAGGAACTGGTTTCCGCAAAGGTCGATGTCATCGTACTCGACTCCGCACACGGACATTCCGAGAACGTACTGAGATGCTTACGCATGGTTCGTGAAGCATTCCCCGATATTCAGATTGTTGCAGGTAACATTGCTACCGGCGAAGCCTGCAAGGCATTAATCGAGGCAGGAGCCGATGCAGTTAAGGTCGGAATCGGACCCGGATCCATCTGCACCACCAGAATCGTAGCAGGTATCGGTGTTCCGCAGATTTCCGCCATCATGGACTGCTATGAAGTGGCAAAAGAATATGACATTCCGGTTATCGCAGACGGCGGTATCAAGTTCTCCGGCGATATGACCAAGGCTCTGGCAGCAGGCGCGGATGTCTGCATGATGGGTTCCATTTTCGCAGGATGCGACGAAAGTCCGGGACAGTTCGAACTGTATCAGGGAAGAAAATACAAGGTATACCGTGGCATGGGCTCCATCGCAGCGATGGAGAACGGCAGCAAGGACCGTTATTTCCAGTCCGATGCGAAGAAACTCGTACCGGAAGGCGTGGAAGGCCGTGTAGCTTACAAGGGAACTGTGGAAGACACCGTATTCCAGTTAATCGGCGGTATCCGTTCCGGTATGGGATATTGCGGTGCGCATAACATTCAGGAGCTTCAGGACAACGGCAGATTCGTTAAAATCTCCGCTGCGGCACTTCGTGAAAGCCATCCTCATGACATTCAGATTACGAAGGAAGCACCGAACTATTCCGTGGACCACAACAACTAAACAGTTAAAAACGCAGTAAATCAGGGCGGGAGCGACATGCTCCCGCTTTTTGCGTGCAGATTTTTGGGCGAAATTGTTTTGACCGTTCGCGAACGCAGATGACAACTTGCGACAATTATCACTCCGTTTACGACAAATTTTTAACATACGAAATTTGGAGTCGTATGATAACATTGCAGGCAGGAAAGGGGTAACGCCGCAGGGCGCGGCGGATGCCGGAACAGTAAGAAAACCTGCAAAAGAAAAGGAAAAACGTATGGCTGAACTAATTAAAATCGTTGACATGTGTAAAGT
>CADCOL010000244.1 GCA_902803015.1 uncultured Lachnospiraceae bacterium
GAGGCTTCGTTGACCAATGAGGAAATTCTCTATCATGAGTTCGGAGTGAATGCCGAGCTCTTAATTGACCATGCCTGGGGCTGGGAACCGGTTACGATTGCAGAGATTAAAAAATACCGTCCCGAGAATAACTCCCTCTCCTCCGGTCAGGTTCTTTCCAGACCATACTCCTACGAGGAAGGACTGGTTGTCTTAAAAGAGATGGCGGATTCGGCTGCCCTCGATCTTGTTGCCAAAGGTCTGGTTACAAAGCAGGTTGTATTACATGTCAATTACGAATCCTCCAAAGATTTGGAGAAAATGGCCTCCTACGGGCATGATGTTACCTTTGACCGATATGGTCGATTTACTGCAAAGCCCGCTCACGGTACGAAAAACTTAGGGTTGTATACCTCTTCTTCGAAACTGATTACGGATGCCTTCGTGGAACTCTACGAAAAGTATGTTGACCCGAATCTGGGCGTAAAGAGATTTAATCTGGCTGTGAATTTTGTTATTTCGGAAGCGGATGCTGCCCTGCTCGAGCAGGAAGAGGCAGCGAAGAAGGCGGACTCCTACGAGCAGTTGAGTCTGTTCGACCTTGCAGGTTCATCCGGTGTGTCTGTCGACGCTGTCGACGCGCAGGCGGCCGAGGAAGCTCTCAAAAAGCGCCTCGAGAAGGAGAAACAGCTCCAGCTTGCCACCATCAAAATCAAAGAAAAATACGGCCGCAATGCCATATTAAAAGGCACCGACTATTTAGACGGTGCCACAGCGCGTGAACGTAATGCTCAAATCGGAGGTCATAAAGCGTAACTGGTTCTCTCTCCGCCGATATATTTTAAACGGCTTCTGCCGGCCAGAATATACGCTTTCCCGATATAATTGTTTTCGAGTTTCATCGGAACAACGACCGGCTTTAAATGCATTCCAACCATTACTCCGCCGATATCGATTCCGACAACTGCCTTTGAAGCAACATCTTCTACCACAACCGGCTCTGCAAGCGATGCATAATGTTTCGTCGCAAATGCTCCGCCGGCTTTCTTTTTCGGTACCGCATTTACAATCGTAAATCCGTATTTCTCCGCCACACTTCTGTCCAGAACAAGCGCTCTGTTTAAGTGCTCGCAGCACTGTACCGCGATTTCATAATCCCCGAAAACTTCGGTTACCGCTTTATACAATTCGTCCGCGATATCTTCGCTGGAATTGGTACCGTATTTGTCCCCGAGAACCGTACTCGTTGAACAACCGATTACGAGAAGCTTCCCCATCTTCGGATCCAATCCTTCCCGGATTTCTTTCATCGTCTTAAGTGCCTGTTCGTATATGCTCTCTTCCATTGCCGGTTCTTCCTTCCATCACATAATAAGATTATTCATCTAACTAATTATCTTACTTATTATCTTGCTCATTATATCTGTTTTTAATTATAATGCAACCTCAAACTCTGTCCTCATGGCAGGTAAAATAGATAATCTGGTACTCCTTCGCAACCTCTTCGAGGAATTCCTTCGCGCCATGCAAATGGTCCGCATCCAGGTTTACGAATGGATCGTCCATGATGACCACGGGGCGTTCGTCCTTGTACATAACGTCCAAAAGCGCAAAGCGGATACAGATTCCAATCATGTCGGAATAGCCCTCGCTCTGGGTATGTACGCTGTGAAATGCGCCCTCTTCTTTTTTGAAGAAGTTCATGTCCGCATCCACGCGGAATTCTCCGGGTTCGGCATCCTTCGATGCCATGATTTCATAATATTTGTCGAAGGAATCTTTAATCGGACTCATGAATCTTGCGATAAAGCTTTCCTTCGACTTTTGGAGATAATCACGCGTCTTTGTAAGAAGCTCGTAGCGGCGTTTCATCTCTTCGTACCTCTCCGCCTTCGCATCCCTGCGTTCACGGATTTCATCGATGCCCTCAAGCTGCTGATACGTATTCTCCAGCGTACGCTCGTACATGCTGATATGTGCGGCCTTCTCGTCAAGTTTTTCCTGGATGGAGCGAAGTTTGGCATTGAGTAACTCAATACGTTCGTCGCAGGTATATGTATCCACTACAGGCGACTCAGTTTCCGAAACCCCGGATAGCGTTTCACCAACAGCCACAAACGGCTGAGTACTTTCCGCACCTGCCATCTCCGCACGCATCCGCTCCAGTTCTTCTTCCTGCTTCACTTTCTGCGAAGAAACTTCCCTGTACTCGCTCAAACGACTCTTCATTTCATCCAGCAAATCTTCCGCGCCGTTTCCGGAATACAGCAAATCATACCTGCCAAGAAATTCTTTCACGCCGGCTTCCAACGCGGATATGCGCGAATCATCGTTTGCAAGTTTTTCCTGCAGCGCTTTAATCTCTTCTTCGCACTTGCCCATTGCTTCCTTCTGCTTTGCGATATCTTCATCGTAATGCGATGTATCCTGCGGCATTTCAAGCACGGGCTGTGACTGCAGAATATCCGGAATTACGGGCGGTGTTGGCGGCATCTGTACGGGTGCTTTGGGAAGTTCCGGCAGATTGCTCATATCCGGTTTTGCACTGACAAATGTCAGCACCAACAGAAGAATTCCGAGCACAATCAGCACTGCCGACGCTATTGACAAAAACATCGGGTAATGATTCACAAGCCCGAGAATCAGCCCCAAAACACCGATTAAAGTGACCGCTACACCTGTCACAAGCATTCCCGTGGAAGGCTTCTTTTTCGCCATGGCAAGGGCACGAAGTTCTTCCGCCTTGTGAAGCTTCTCTTCATACTCTTTCTGCTTTTTATGAAAAGCGGCTACATCCTCTTCGTACGCCTTCTTTTCATTCTCAAAACGCGCCTTTGCAAGCTCGATTTCATCTTTCTTTTTCTGATTCTCGACAATCAGTCTTGCACGCTTCTCTTCCTTCGCTTCCTTATCTTTGCGAAGTTCGGAGATCGCAGTATCCATCGCCGTGGCAGCCTTGCGTTTGCTCTCAATTTCCACGCCCAGAGAATCTTTTTCCTTCAAAAGATCCTTCACCGAATCGCAATCATCCTGCGCTTTTTTAATTTCATCCTCGGCCGGAACATTTTTCTTAAAATACGAATCCAGCCTGTCGAAACGCGCTTTCGTTTCTTCATACAAACGCTTTACCGCCTGCATTGCGGCGATTTTACTCTTTTGTTCGCCTAAAGTCTCCTGCTCTTTTAAAGCCGCAACACGCTGCGCCTTAAGTTCTGCCTCTTCGTCTTTTTCTATCTGTTTGTTCGAAAGAATTCCCGCAAGCTGGTCTTCGAGCGACTTGCGCTTTTTGACTTCCTCATCGAGTGCACGTATTTCTTCGTTCAGCTGATACAAACCGCCGTTTTTCTTCTTCGGCGAATTTGCATTCAGATAGTCTTTGAGCTGTCCTTCGACCGCATCGTAATTATTTAAATCATTGGTCTGCGAAAGCGCGGAAACCTTGGAACTGATGGTGGAATTCACGCCGTCGTATTTTAAAAGATCATGGGCAATAAAGCTGGTCTTTCGAAACGACTCACTGTCGATTCCGAAAAGCTCCACGCCGATATTTGCGGAAAAATCCGTGCTCGGAAGTCCGGTCACGGTATCAAAAAGTTCAAACGTCATGTCGGCATCTCTGGAGCCGAAATCGCGGATTAAGGTATAGTTTTTTCCGTTTGATTCAAATACAATCTCACCGCCGAAATGCCCTCTGTTCCATGGCTGATAACGCATGCGGTCATTCTCCGAAAGGTCTTTTTTACGCGCACCTTCCAAACCGTAAAACATGCAGCGGATAAATGCGGCAAGTGTCGATTTGCCCCGGCCGTTATCCTGCAGAATCACGTTGCTGCCTTCCCTTAAATCAAGGTCGTAATCGGAAAGGACGCCGAAGTTTTCAATTCGAATATGATGAATTCTCATGACAACCTCTCCTCTCCCGACAGCAGTCTGATTCCGAGCGCAATCATTTCGGATGCCTCGGATTCGCTTAATTCGTCACGGTCTGCTGCCGCTTTGACCATGCGCACATACTCGCCTTTTAAGGACATGTCCGCCGCGAATTTATCATAATCGATGCGTGGACGCGTTCCGTCCTTTACCCGCACCAGATAATAGGTATCGTTCAGAATATGCGCAATGTAAGCCTTGTCAAAATGCACATCAAGCTCCGTCTCTCCGACGAGACGAACCTTTACAAGATCCTTTGCGAGAATACCGGCATTCTCCATTTCCTCGCGAATCAAAGCAATCGCGTCGTCATTCGTAAGCGAAGTCGAAACATCCACGGAAATATCGTAAATGATGCGCTGTGCAAACGGCACGAATCGGACATCCAAATGACCGTCTTCAATCGTTAAAAGATTAAAACCTCTCGGTCCGATTTCATCGAATCCGCGTCCTTCCGGACAGCCGCAGTACGAATAGGTGCCGCGCGCGTCGAGTTGTGCGATTTTAGGCTGATGGATGTGTCCCAGGGCAAGATAATCGATGCCGCGGTTACGATACGCACGTATCGGGATAACGGCAAAGTCGCTCCCAACGTCATGACCACCCGCGGAATCCGCTTCCTGCCCGTGCAGCATCACGATGTTCATTTTCGCCTGATTTAAGGCCAGAGACGCTTCAAGGGCAGAATTATTGTCCTTCGTCACTTCCGCGCCCGTAATGAGCACCTCCGTGCCGTCAGATCCCCTGAAAGGATATGTGGTCCATGTTTCTCCGAAGAGTTTTAAATTCTCGGGAAGATTTCCGTGAATACGTTCCCTGAAATCATTTAAGAAAGACCCCGCGTCATGATTGCCGCGAAGATAGAAAAATGTAATCCCCGGATTATTCACAACCGCGCTGATAACCACATCGCGCGCCGTAGCGGAAATTGAGCGCATATCAAATAAATCTCCCGCAATCAGAATTGCGTCTACGCCGTTTGATACGGCATAATGCACGATATTCTGAAAGGTCGAAAGAAGTTCGTTCTTTCTCTGCGCCGCCTTCGCGTCATCGAAATGACGGTTCATGCGCGAGTCCAGATGTAAGTCTGCGGTGTGTATGATTTTCACAGATGGTGTCCTTTCTTCAGGGATGCCCCGGTTCGCAACCGTCAAAGTCCTTCACTACACTTCTATCCTACCACATCTTAATCCACAAATCAACAAAAAACAGAACAGATGTTCTGATATCTGTCCTGTTTTTTTCTTGCCTGTTTTACTTGTTAACTAACCCGGTTTCGCAGCGGGCCTATTTCACAACCAGCACCCGGCACTTCTTATCATATTTTTCAACCGGTTTTCTGTCGGTGATGACCTGCGCGCAGGTTGCTTCGCCGAACGATACGGTGCTGACCACTCCGAACTTGTCATGGTCCGCCAGAATGTAGCAGCGGTCCTCTTCGGTGCAGCTCATTGCCACGCGTTTCATGGTCGCCTCGCGGATATCCGGTGTCGTAAATCCTTTGCGGACGCTGATTCCGTTCGTTCCGAAGAACCCTGTCGAGAAGTGGTATTTCTGAAGCGACAGAATTGCCGTTTCGCCGACCACCGCCTCCGTGGTTTCCTTCAGTTCCCCGCCAATCAGGAACACCTTGAATCCTTTGAGTGCCATTACTCTGGCATGCGCCACGGCATTCGTGATATAAACCGCATCCTTTTCATTCAGCGCTTCACACAGAAACGCGGTGGACGTTCCGGAATCGATATACACGTAATCGCCGGGCCGGATCAGGCTTGCCGCATACTCTCCGATCCGCTTCTTTTCCGCACTGTTCATGGTGCTTTTCTGTGCCATCGAGAGTTCGTCGAATGTGACGTTTTCATTGATGGCAAGCGCGCCGCCGAAAACCTTAATCAGTTTTCCTTCGCGGTCAAGCTCCGTGATGTCGCGGCGAATCGTGGATTCGGAGGCATCCAGCATCTCTTTTAGTTCACTTAACGTGGCACTGTTTTGTTCGTTTACAATATTCAGGATTTGCAGTTTTCGACTTTCCGAAAGCATAATTTCTCTCCCAAAAATAGAATCCTAAATCTTAGATTTTTTGTACTCGCTCACATCGGTCTCGAGCACGATTTTACGAAGGGGCAGAATCCGTCCCGGCGATACGGAAAGTTCATCAAATCCCATTGCCAGGAATTCCTTCGTAAGCGTTAAATCCGCACCGAGTTCGCCGCAGATTCCAGCCCACGCACCGTGCCGGTGTGCCGCATCCACAATCATCTGAAGCATCTTCAGAATTGCCGGCTGATGCGAGTCATAGAACTTCTCAAGCGAGTCGTTCTGACGGTCGATTGCAAGCGTATACTGCGTTAAATCGTTGGTGCCGACGGAGAAGAAATCCACTTCTTTTGCGAGTTCGTCCGCTACCATTACCGCAGCCGGCGTCTCAATCATGATACCGAGTTCAATCTCTTTATCATACGCGATGCCGTCCGCTTCCAGCTCTGCCTTGACTTCTTCGACAATCTTCTTAATCTCCTGCACTTCCCAAAGAGAAATAATCATCGGGAACATGATTGCGATTTTACCGAATGCCGATGCACGAAGAATCGCGCGAAGCTGCGTCTTAAATACCTCCGGACGAGTTAAGCAGATACGAATTGCGCGAAGTCCCATCGCGGGATTCTCTTCCTTCGGAAGTTCAAAATAGTCCGCCTGCTTATCCGCTCCGATATCCAGCGTACGGATAATGACTTTCTTTCCCGCAAGCGTCTGCGCAACGGTCTTGTAAATCGCAAACTGCTCATCCTCGGTCGGATAATGATCGGAACCGAGATAGATGAATTCGGAACGGAACAGTCCGATTCCGCCGGCATCATTTTTCATTACGAGTGCTAAGTCCTTCGTGTTTCCGATATTTGCATACAGGTTGATATGCTGTCCGTCGAGCGTTACGTTATCCTTGCCGCGAAGCTGCTCAAGCAATGCTTTCTTCTCTGCTTCTTCGTCAAAAATCTTCTGCTTCGCCGCCATGGTTTCCGCATCGGGGTCCACGTAAACTTTGCCTTCAAAGCCGTCCACGATGGCCATTTTGCCGTCTACGGAATCGTCTAACGGAATGTCGCAACCGATCATTGCAGGAATGTTCATCGTCTTTGCAAGAATCGAGGTATGCGAATTTGCCGAACCGTGTACGGTTACAAACGAAAGAATCATATCTTTGTCCATCTGCACGGTTTCACTCGGTGCCAGGTCGTCCGCCACCACGATGACGGGTTCGTTTGCCTGAATGCCGCCGCTTGCTTTGCCGGATAAAACGTTAATCAGTCGCTCGGAAATATCATGCATATCCGCTGCACGTCCGCGGAAATATTCATCTTCCATGTCTAAAAACATCTGGGCAAAATTGTCACCCGTCTGTGCCACGGCATACTCCGCATTGACCGATTCGCTGCGGATGATATTTTCCACGGAGTCGATATAATCGCCGTCTTCGAGCATCATCTGATGTGCTTCAAACACACCCGCGCCGTCTTCGCCGACTTCCTTCAAAGCCTTTTCATAAAGGACGCCGAGCTGCTCGATGGCTGTTTCTTTTGCTTCGTGATATCTTGCAATTTCCGCTTCGGGATCGTCGATGTGAACGCGCTTTACCTGGGAATCATCCTTGCGATAAACGCTTAAGCGTCCGATGGCGATGCCGCCGAAAACGGATTTGCCGGTATAAATAGTCATAGGCGCCTCCTTTACAGGTTCGCTTCCATAAATGCCTTCACTTCTTCACAAAGTGCGTCTGCTTCTCCTCCTTCGAAGGTGAATTTAACGGTGTCGCCCTGCTTTGCGCCGAGAGACATGATTCCCATAACGCCCTTGAACAGAACTTCCTTATCGCCCTTTGCAACCTTAACGGTGCAGTCGCGGCCTTTGATCAGTTTGAACAGGTCGGTTGCGGGTCTCGCGTGAATACCGTGAACATCCTTAATTACGTAATCGAAACTTGCCATAGTAGAATCCTCCTTGTGTGTATGTATTTTATTAAGCCTCAGTCCACAGACACGCAGACTCTGGCACGCTCTCGCTACGTGACTCACGTAGCGGTACATAAGACTCGACAGAACCGAGTCTAAGTACCGACGCTCGTCAAGTGCCCGCCGTCTGCGCACTGTGTCTTCGGCTTATGTTAATAATTACTCTGCCTTCTTCTTCAATACACCCAGGATGCAGCAGGTGACTGCGCTTCCTGCGAGCCATGCGATTACATAGAGTAAGGGATGGCCGACGGTTGCGAATACGAAGACGCCGCCGTGGGGTGCCATGAGGGTACATTTAAAGAGTGCTGCCAGAAGGCCTGCGGTGCCGGCACCAAGCATGGTTGCGGGGATAACGCGGATGGGATCCGCTGCCGCGAAGGGAATCGCACCTTCCGTGATGAAGGATGCACCCATAACCAGGTTGGAAACTGCGGAGCCGCGCTCTGCCTTCGTAAACTTCTTCGGGAAAATGAAGCATGCCAGTGCAATACCAATCGGGGGAACCATACCGCCGACCATAACGGCTGCCATTGCGATGTAAGCCATCTGCTGGAATGCGGGGTCCGTGGAAAGTGCTGCCTGTGCAAGCATTCCGGTACCGAATACGTATGCTGCCTTGTTGATCGGGCCGCCCATGTCGATTGCCATCATAGCGCCTAAGATTAAGCCGAGCAGCCAAACCATGTTTGCATTACCGATTGCAATCAGTGCATTTGCAAGACCGGTATTAACCAGACCGATTAACGGGTTAAAGATGAAGCACATCAGAATGCCTTCAATCAGGATACCGAACAGAGGATAAATCAGTGTCGGTTTCAAGCCGTCGAGTGCGGAAGGTAATTTTTCACCGATTTTCTGAAGAGCGAGTACGATAAATCCTGCCAGGAAACCTGCAACGATACCGCCCAAGAAACCGGATACCGTATTGCCGCCGTTCTGGAATGCGAACTTCATTAAGAACTGTCCGAATCCGCCGACTGCCTTACCGTCAATCAGTAAGCCTTCTGCGAAGGTAAAGTTTGCCAGAATCGCATTTCCGCTTGCTGCGATGATACCGCCAACGAAGCCGACTGCAAGGCCCGGGCGATCCGCAATCGCGTATGCGATATAACCTGCAAGAACAGGAACCATCAGACCCATTGCAAGTCCGCCGACATATTTAAGGAATGCTGCCAAAGGAGTAATGGAGCCAAAATCTCCGCCGCCGGTTGCGCCGTATCCTGCGATTGTATCAACCAAAAATGCAAGAGCTACAAGAATACCGCCGCCGATAACGAACGGAAGCATGTGGGAAACGCCGCTCATCAGCCAGGTATAAATTTTGTGTCCGACACTGCCTTTTTCTCCGGATGCTTTGCTTTCGGATGCTTCTTCGCTTCCGCCGCCTGCGTATACGGGTGCATCGCCTGCGAGTGCCAGAGCTACCAGTTCGTCGGCCTTGTTGATGCCGTCCGCAACCTTACGCTGAATGACTTTCTTTCCGGCAAAACGTTCCATCGGAACCTTTGCGTCTGCGGTTACGATAACGCATACCGCATTTTTAATATCTTCATCGGTCAAAGGATTCTTTGCACCGGAGGAGCCGCGGGTTTCAATTTTTATAGGAACGCCTGCCTTCGTTGCCGCTTTTTCAAGTCCTTCCGCCGCCATATAAGTATGTGCAATACCGGTCGGGCAGGATGTAACTGCTACAAGATATTTGCTGCCTTCTTCGATGTGAACGTCCGCAAGACCTTCATCTACGCTCTTCTTTTCATCATCGGCTTTGTCGATCACTGCGAGGAATTCGTCCACGTCTTTTGCACCAATCAAATTAGCGCGAAAATCTTCGTCCATCAGCATCATCGATAATTTACTCATAACATCGAGATGCACATTGTCCTTGGTGTCGGGAGCCGCAATCAGGAAAAGGATGTTCACGGGCTCGTCATCGAGTGCTTCGTAATCCACACCGTCCTTGATGATCATGGCCGCAAGACCGGGTTTGTCGATACAGTCGCCTTTGCCGTGAGGGATTGCAATACCTTCTCCTACACCTGTAGTACTTTCTTCTTCTCTCGCATAAACCAGTGCACGATAAGCTTCGATGTCTTTGACTTTACCGCTTGCCGCCATAAGGTCCACCGCCATGTCCATGGCTTCTTTCTTGGATGTGGGCGCCGCATTTAAGTTCACGCTTCGCTTATCCAGTAAATCAGTAATTCTCATCCTTTCTCCTCCTTTTCTTGATTTCAGTCGCCACTAAGTAATCTCTAAATCAACTGTTTCAATACTTCTTTTACTTCTTCTTTCGTCGCCAGATACTCGGAAAATGCACTGGCGCTTCCTGCGCTTAAGCCCATCTTAAACGCATATTCGTAATCGTTCTTTTCCATATATCCTGCCAGGAATCCTGCAACCATCGAATCACCCGCTCCGACACCGTTTACCAGCTTTCCTTTCGGTGCTTCGGATTTATAAACACTTCCGTCTTCCGCCACGAGCACTCCGCCTTCGCCGGCCATCGAGATCAGTACGTTTCTTGCACCCTGCTCCTGAAGCTTTTTGGCATATTCCACAACGCTGTCGCGGGTTTTTAATTCCACGCCGAAGATTTCGCCGAGCTCGTGATTATTGGGTTTAATCAAAAACGGATGATATTTTAATACATTTACAAGCAGGTCTTTCGTTGCATCCACCACGATGCGGATTCCGCGTCCGTCCAAACGTGCCATGATGTCGCTGTAGATGGTACCCGGCATGCTTGCGGGAATGCTTCCTGCAAGACAGAGCGTATCGCCTTCTTTTAACGCATCAAGCTTGTCCATCAGAATTTCAATTCGGTCAGAATCAATCACGGGGCCCATGCCGTTGATTTCAGTTCCGTCGATTGATTTAAGCTTCAGGTTGATTCTGGAGCATCCGTTGTCGATCGGAATGGCGTCCGCCACGATTCCGCTTTCCTTTACTTTTCTCGTGATTTCATCGCCGACGAAACCTGCCGCAAAGTAAAGCGCCGTATTGGAAATCCCTAAGTTCGAAAGGACAATGGAAACGTTGATTCCTTTGCCTCCCGGAAGCATCAGTTCCGAAGAAGTACGGTTGGTCAGACCGAGTTTAAAATCTTCCACGGTTACGATGTAATCCAGGGACGGGTTGAATGTTACTGTGTAAATCATGGAAACCCTCCTTTCCGATTATGACTTAATTTGACATTTTCGACCGTATTATGACCGATTCTGCCGGCCACATTTTTATAATACGGTCAAACTCGGTCAAATTCAA
>CADCOL010000245.1 GCA_902803015.1 uncultured Lachnospiraceae bacterium
ATTGTTTTGATTGTTCTGATGATTGCCGGAGTGGGAGTCGGAATCTTAAGTGAGTTTGCGGATCAGTTAAATATTTAATGTTAAATCGGGAGAAATAAAATGGACGGATATAATTTTGAAAACAATTACAATACCGGATATACACAGACGAATTCCACACCGGATTTACAGGGATATCAGCATCAGCCGGTAAGATGTCCGGGCAAGGAAATCATCGGTATGGTATTCGGAATCAACTCCATCGCATGGGGCGCTTTGGGACTTCTGTTTTCCTGGATTCCTTTCTACGGAATGATTTTTTCCTTCATCTGGGGAGGATTTTTCGGTATCGGTTGCGGCATCGTGGCACTGATTATGCATAAGCAGGTGCATGAAGTTGCGGAAGAAATTTCCGGCAAAGTGGATACCGGAAAGAAGCTTGCGGTTCCCGGAATCATTCTTGGTGGTGTAGGTATGGTGGTTTCCATACTCGTCATTATCTTCATGATTGCAATCGTGGGTATCGGTGCTTTCGCATCCGCGACGAGCAGCTATCGTCCGTAACTGATTGCGGCGTGAAGCCGAAATAAGAAAAACAAATAACGGTTATAAAGAACAGTCACCGTATGGCGGCTGTTTTTTTTGCACAAATTTTATAAATACTGCTTGACACATAATACTATGTGTCGTATAGTATTATGCATAAGGAGGTATTGGCGATGGAAAATCAAATGAAACGCGGGCTTTTGGATGTATGTGTCCTGGCAGCCATCAAAGATGAAGACTCCTACGGTTACCAAATTGTAAAGGATATGAGCCAATATGTGGAAATCTCCGAATCCACCCTGTACCCGATCCTTCGAAGACTTGAGAGCAGCGCGATGCTCAATGTAAGGACGGCGGAGCACAACGGAAGACTCAGAAAGTATTACCACATTACGGAAACGGGACTTGAAAGACTGCAGAATTTCAAGGACGAGTGGAAAGAGCTCATGCAGATTTACGAGTTCGTAACGAGGGAGGAAAAAAACAATGACTAAATCAGAATTCTTAAAAAGCTTATGCACCAGCCTGCATGGCCTTTCGGATGAAGATATTAAGAAATCCGTGGATTATTACGAGGAAATGATTGATGACCGCATGGAAGACGGCAAGTCGGAAGAAGAAGCGGTGGAAGGCCTCGGAACCATTGACGAAATTAAAGACAATATTCTGGAAGACATTCCGATTACCAAGATTGTAAAGGAAAAAATCAAACCCAAGAGAACCTTAAAGGCATGGGAAATCATTCTTCTGATTATCGGTTCCCCCGTATGGATTCCGGTAACGGCAGCAATGATTATTGTGGCACTTGTACTTTACCTTTGCTTCTGGATTGTTATTCTTTGGCTGTATGCATGTGATTTTGCGGTATTCTTTTCGGGATTCGCAAGCATCTTCGGAGCATTTGTTCAGAATAACGGATTCAATACGGGGCTGTTCTATGCCGGCAGCGGTATCGCCCTGGTCGGTGTTGCCATTCTTCTTTTCTTCGGTTTTACGCAGATTGCAAGAGGAATGATCTGGGTCAGCAAGAAGATCGGACTCGGCATTAAGAGATTATTCGTAGGAGGAAAACAGAAATGAAAAAAGCTGTAAAGATAACGATTTTTATCGCAATCGGGATGGTCATCATCGGAACGGCTATGGCATTTGTATCCATGGCAGCCTGCGGATTTAATATGAAAAACCTGATGGAGACCGAAAAATACGAAGTAAAGAGCTATGTTTTGGACGATGATTTTGATGATATCGTGATTAATGTGGATTCCGACAGTTTTGCGATTTATAAATCCGAGGATGAAAAAACGCATGTCGAGGTTTTCGAGAGCGAGAAAATGAAGTACGATGTTTCCGTAAATAACAAAGTTCTTAACATTGAGTCGCAGCAGTTGGAAGATGGTTTTGATTTCAGTAAGATGCATTTTGTGGTGGACTTTAGTCAGGAACCGTGTAAAGTATTTCTGCCGAAAGAGGAATATGAGAGCTTAAGAACCAAGATTGAAAGCGGAAGTTTTACATCCGGTCAGCCGTTCACATTTCATGATGCCCAGATAGAGCTTGGAAGCGGATCCCTCCGGATTGATTCCATGAAGGCTGAGGAATTAACCGGCACGTCAAAAAGCGGAAGCATCGATGTTTTCAATATCACGGCAAACAATGCAACACTCGAGGCCGGCAGCGGAAGTGTTAAATTGGAAGAGGCCGGAATTGATGGAACCCTGAAATTAAAATCCACATCCGGAAGTGTAAAAGTAATTAAGACGGAATGCAAAAATGCCGATATCAGAACGGGAAGCGGCAGCCTGCTTTTAGACCATGTAAAGTTCGCGGAGAACCTGGAAGCGTCTGTCAGCAGCGGAAGCATAAAGATGGAAGAGGTGGTTGCCGGTGGAAATCTGAAAGCTAAAACAGGAAGCGGAAGTATCAGTTTTACATCCTGTGATGCAAAGGATTTGGATTTGCAGACCAGCAGCGGAAGTGTTCACGGAACCTTAAAGACAGGAAAAATGTTTAATGCCAAAGCAAACAGCGGAAGCGTCAATGTACCCGATGACGATGCAAACGGAGGTGTATGCAGAATTCATACCGGAAGCGGAAGCATTAAGGTTACGCTTGTCGGTTCCGAGGATGGGTCCGATCCCTCTATTGACGAGGACTTTGACGACGAGTTTGAAGAGGCGTTGGAAGAAGAAATCGAAGCAGCAATGGAAGAGGCTTTCGACGCAGAGTAAAATAACGCTTACGTAAGCGATGAGATAACCGGAGAGGGAGATGCGAAATTGCATCTCCCTTTTTGTGTTTGATAGATGTGAGAATGGAAAACGCGGACCATTTATGATATTATCAAAAGGAAGATTGCAATCGGGGGTAGTGGTTTTATGTTTGGAAAAGGAAAAGCATCGAAATCTTCGGATTCCGAGATCATCATTCGAAAACTGCAGGAAGAAATCGAGCAGTTAAAAGAAAGTGTCAAAGCGGCGGAAACGGAACTGGAAGCCGTGAATGCATGCACCCATTTGGGAATCTGGAAGTGTTTTTATGACGAAAGCGGAAACCAGACGAATGTGGTTTTTACGGATGAATTCCGAAGGATGCTGGGTTATACGAAAGAAGAACTGCCGGATGAGATTGATGCGTTCGGGGCACTGATTCATCCGGAAGAGACGAAGAGTGTGTTTGCGCATTTTGCCGCCGTTGCGGAAGACCGAAGCGGTAATAAAAAATACGATACGCAGTATCGTCTCCTTTGCAAATCCGGCGATTATAAATGGTTTCATGCGACCGGAGATGTCATCCGCTTTGCCAACGGAAGTCCGAAGGAGTTTATCGGAACATTTGCCGATATCGATGCGCAGAAAAAGACCGAAGCCATCATGGAACATGACCAGAGAAGAATAAAAGCGGTCGGTTTGATGATGCTTGAGGGAAGCTGGAGCATGGATTTAACCAAATATGCCATTGATGACGTGAATTCGCCGATGGTGTATTCGGATCAGTTTAAGAGAATTCTGGGATTTGAACC
>CADCOL010000246.1 GCA_902803015.1 uncultured Lachnospiraceae bacterium
TCGAATTTCGTGGCGCCTGTTTTTAGTTTAAAGATTATTTGTAAAAATTAGTTAAAAAAGTGCCGAAAACCCTTGCGGATACTGAGTTTTCGGACACTCTGAGGGGGGTGAAATAAAAAAAAGGGGGGGCACCGCGCTACGCTGCCCCCCTGGAAAGGAGAAAAATATGAAATTATTCGATGGAAATCAGCTTCTTCACTTCCGGTTCTTCTTTCTTCTCAATCTTCGGTACATTCAGAGTAAGAATACCGTCCTTGAATGCTGCCTTGATGTCGTCCTGCGTTACCTCTTCGCCTACATAGAAGCTTCTTGCGAAATTTCCGTAATAGCGTTCCTTGCGGATGTAATGACCTTCTTTGTCCTTTTCGTCATTCTCGGTCTTATGTTCCGCACGAACGGTTAAGTAACCGTCCTTCAGTTCGGCTTCCACATCTTCTTTCTTAAATCCCGGAAGTTCCATATCGATGATGTACTCACCTTCCGTCTCGCGGATATCGGTATGCATGATTGCGGCACCTCCGTTCGGATGACGTGCCGGTGCAAAGAACTCATCACCGAAGAAATCATCAAATAAATTGTTGTTGTGTGTAAAAATACTCGGTCTTAACATAGTGTCCGCCTTCTTTCTTATATTCGGAGACGTCTGTCTGATTATTGCTACCATCGTAGGACTCCTTTTCGTGTTTTCCGCGATGAATCTCAAACATCCATCTCGTTCGTTTTATTTGTTATACACATTATATAACACGTTTTGTTAGCACTGTCAATAGGTGAGTGCTAATTATTTGAAAAAATTTTAAATTTCCACACCTGCAAACTGCGAACGGTAAAGCTCCGAGTAGAAACCGCCCTTTGACAAGAGCTCGCTGTGGCTGCCCTGCTCGATAATATGGCCGTCCTTCATTACCAGAATGATGTCCGCATTCCGGATTGTCGACAAACGGTGTGCCACGATAAAAGTCGTTCTTCCGTCCATCATTTTCTCAAATGCATTCTGGATCTTTAATTCCGTTCTGGTATCGATGGAGGATGTTGCCTCGTCCAGAATCAGCATCGGAGGCAGAATCAGCATGACTCTTGTAATGCAGAGAAGCTGTTTTTGTCCCTGGCTTAACGATGAATCGTCGATTACGGTATCAAGTCCATGTGGCAGACGTTTGATAAAACTCCAGCTGTGCGCTTCCTTCGCGGCTTTGATAATTGCCTCCTCCGTCGCATCCGGCATTCCGAATGCAATGTTCTCACGCACGGTCGCATTTTTCAGCCACGTCTCCTGCAAAACCATGCCGTAGTTTTCACGAAGCGAACGGCGGCTGACCGACTGAATCGGGGTTTGGTCAATCAGGATTTCACCGGCATCCACATCATAGAAGCGCATCAAAAGATTAATTAATGTCGTCTTTCCGCAACCGGTCGGGCCGACAATCGCAACATGTGTGCCTTCTTTTATCTCCAGATTGAAATCTTCGATTAGCGGTCTTTCCTTTACATAGGAAAAATACACGCCCTGTGCCTGCGTTTTGCCTGTAACGTTCTTTAATTCCTCCGTACTGTCCGCACTCTGATTCTCCTCTTCGAGTAGGTCAAACACACGTCCCGCACACGAAAGGGCATTCTGAAGCTCCGTAATTACGCTTGAAATATCCGTAAACGGCTTCATGTACTGATTTGCATATGCCAAAAGAAGCGATAATCCGCCGACGGTCAGTTTGCCGTTTAGAATCATGTAAGCACCCATCAGTGCCACGCATGCATAAATCACCGAGTTTACCGCTCTTGTTGACGGATTCGTTAAGGAGGAATAGAATACCGCCTTTTCGGAAGCCTGACGGAGGCGTTCGTTATTCTCCGCAAAGCGCTCGTTTGCACGCTCCTCGTATCCGAATGCATGCACGATTCTTGCTCCGCCGACCATTTCTTCCACAAGCGAAGTCTGTTCTCCGCGGATCTCGTTCTGCTGTTTGAACATTTTATAAGTTCCGGTCGCAATGAATTTGGACACGAAGAAAGAAAGCGGGGTCAACACAAGCACCAGCAAAGTAATCCAGGGATTCATCCGAAGCATGATGACAAGCGTTACAACGATTGTCACAATCCCTGAGAAGAGCTGTGTAAATCCCAAAAGCAATCCGTCGGAAAGCTGGTCCGTATCGGTAATGATGCGGCTTACGATGTCGCCAACGCCCTTCCTGTCCAGATAGGACAAGGGAAGGAGCTGAATTTTACGGATGGCGGATGCACGGATACTCTTAACGATGCCATATGTCAGGCGGTTGTTCACAAGTCCCATAATCCAGGTTGCGACTCCCGCAATTGCCACGAAAAGCAGAATCCACCAAATCGTATTGTAAAGGGAGTTAAAATCGACATTTCCTTCTTCCACGACATAGTCGATGCAGCGACCGAACAGAACCGGCACGTATAACTGCAAAACCACCGTGATTACGGATAACAAAAGACTTACCAGCAAAAGAGCCTTGTAACGTCCGAGGAATTTTAAAAGTTTCTTTATGACGGAAGGAGACTGCTTCTTACTCATGCGCTCTCCTCCTTTCCGTCCTGCATCTGGGAATCGTAGATTTCCCGGTAAACATCACAGGTCTTTAAGAGTTCATCATGAGTACCGGTTCCGACAATCCTGCCGTCATCCAGCACAAGAATCAGGTCCGCCGACTGAATGCTTGACGTACGCTGCGATACGATAAACGTGGTCATCTTCCCGTCCAGAGCCTGAATCGCCCTGCGCAGTTTTAAGTCAGTCGCATAATCCAGCGCCGAAGAAGAATCGTCGAGAATCAGGATGCGGGGATTCTTTACAAGCGCCCTTGCAATGGTCAGACGCTGCTTCTGTCCGCCGGAGAAGTTCTTACCGCCCTGCTCTACAATTTCATCGAGCTTTCCTTCCTTCTTTTCCACGATTTCCGCCGCCTGCGAAATCTCAAGCGCGCGCGCAAGTTCCTCTTCGCCAGCATTTTCGTTGCCCCATTTTAAATTATCCCGGATACTTCCGGCAAAGAGGACCGCTTTTTGCGGAACCACGCCGATTTCACGGATCAGACCGCCTTTTTCGTAGTCTTTCACGTCACGGCCGAATACCTCAATGCTTCCGCCGGTCACATCATAGAATCTCGGAATCAGGTTCACGAGCGTGGATTTGCCGCATCCGGTACCGCCGATGATGCCGACCGTTTCTCCCGTTCGAACCGTAAAATCAATATCCGAAAGCGCATCTTCCTTCGAGCCTTCATAAGAAAAGCTGACATGGTTAAAACGCACGGCAATGTCGGAATCCGAAGTCTCCGTCTTCGATTCTTCCGAAACATCTTTCGCGCTCACCGCTTCCGGGTACTCCATTCCGGATTCTTCGGCAAACACTGCCGCTACACGGCTGCCGCATGCCAGTGCCTTATTCATCGTAATAATCAGGGAAGCCAGCTTCACAAGTTCCACAATCATCTGTGCCATGTAGTTGTATAATGCCACCAGATCGCCCTGCTCCATACTTCCCGTATAAACGGAATCTCCGGCCTGCCAGAAAAGCACACAGGTTGCTATGCTGATCAGCACATACGTTGCGGGGTTTAACAATGCGGAAATTCTGCCGACAAAAAGATTCATTTTTGTATAGGCATCGTTCTTTTCGTCAAACTCTTTTACTTCCTCTTCTTCCTTGCAGAATGCGCGAATCACGCGCACGCCGGTCAGGTTCTCCCTGGTTGTGAGGAGCACTCCGTCCAGATGTCCCTGCACACGCTTGTACAAAGGAATCGTAATCCACATAATCGCGGACACTACCGCCGCCAGCACGGGAATGCTCACAACAAAAATGAGCGCCGCCTTTACATTGATGGTAAATGCCATAATCATCGCACCGAAAACGATAAAGGGACTGCGAAGAAGAAGGCGCAGTACCATATTCACGCCGTTTTGCAGCTGTGCCACATCGCCCGTGATCCTGGTAATCAGGGTTTCCGTGCCGATCATATCCAGTTTTTCATAGGAAAATTTCTGAATGTGCGAAAACAAATCCTTACGGAGATTTGCCGCAAAGCCCACACTGGCGCGGGCCGCAAAAAACTGCGCGGTAATCGAGAATGCAAGGCCCAAGACTGCCAGCACAATTAAGAAAATAAAACGCGCAATAATGTATTCTTTGTCCCCGTTTTTAATGCCGTTTTTGATGATATCTGCAATAACAATGGGTACAATCAAATCAAGAAGCGCCTCCACAAGTTTAAATGCAGGCGCTAAAATGCTTTCTTTCGTATACGGTTTTAAGTACTTCAGCAAATGCTTCAAGTTCTTTCTCCCTCAAAACCTGCCGATTCTTTACGGACTCTTTATTCGGCTTCGCCGAGTCCTTCCGCAACTCCCATGCAGACGATTCCGATGATAACCGCAATGACGCATGCATACTGGGATGCTTTCAGTTTTTCCTTTAAGAAAACCCGTGACAAAAGCACCGACACAATACAGTAGGAAGCAACCATGGGTGCCGCCAGAACGGGATTTCTCGCCATCGCAAACACGTAAAAGATCTGACCGAACTCCTCAAAGCATGCAGCCACACCCTTATTCGCAATTTCATGTTTCGCAAACGGATTGTATGCTTTTTTCGTGCGAATCAGCAAAAAGATATAACAGCCGATTCCCGCTGCCAGAAAGGTCAGACCATACAGGACCAGACAGTCGATTTCGCCGATTCCGAGACCGGTTTCCTCATCGAGAATAATTCCGTCCGCAGCCGTTCCGATCGTATCAAAGATACAGTAAAGAATCGGGAAAATCAGTGCCAGCGCACCGAACTGATATTTTTTGTTTTTCTTTTTTTCTTCCTCGGTTTTGGCTTCCTCGTTTGCTTCTTTTCTCGATAACGAATTCTCCACAACGGCCAGAACAATCATTCCGGCCACAATCAGAACGGTACCGATGATGTTTAACGGGGAAAAATCTCCGAGGTCGTCATTCACCGTTCCGGTAATCGCAAAGAAAACCATCATTGCAATCATGGAAAATGCTCCGGAAGCATTCTGAACCGGGGAAACAATGGAAACCTCAAGATAGCGAAGGCCTGCATATCCGATTACCATCGAGATAATATAGGCAAAAGATGCGGGCGAATACTTCGCCGTATTCATCAAAAGAGTTCCGATGCTGAATCCATTCTCGGTTACACTCTCCGAGAAAGGAAGCAGAACGAGGGCTACCACGCCCATCACGAGTCCGACCCAGACCGCGATTTTCAAATGGGAATAGCGATCCTCCGGATCCGTTCCTTTCTTGTAGAACAAATCGGCGAATCCCCATCCGAGCAGACAAATTAACGCAAAAACAAACCAGGACATTTCATATACTCCTTTTTCAAACTACTTACGTACCGTTTCCACCTTGATGGTGTTGGTATTTCCGGAGCTTCCGTTAATCTGACCGCCTGTCAGCACCACATTGTCGCCGGCTTCGAGGCAAAGAATCTCTTTTGCCTGATTTAAGTTCTGATAGAACATAACGTCAATCGAATTGTATTCCTCGCAAAGGCAGGGCACGATTCCCCAGCTTAAATTCAGCTGTCTCCAAACCTTCTTATCCGTTGTCGTTCCCAGAATATCGCAGGGACAACGGAAACGGCTTACCATACGTGCCGTCTTTCCGGATACGGAATTGACCACGATACATTTCGCATTCACATCAATCGCCATCGCACAGGTTGCATGCGAAATCGAATCCAGTGTGGAATGAATCACAAATTCGGTATTTGCAAAACGTTTTTTGTAATCAATGTGTTTTTCGGTATATTCCGCAATCTCCGCCATATTGCGTACCGCATCCACGGGATGTTTGCCCGCAGCGGTTTCGCCGGACAGCATAACCGCACTCGAACCGTCATAAACCGCGTTTGCAACGTCCGAAATCTCCGCTCTCGTCGGACGTGGATTCTGAATCATGGATTCCAGCATCTCGGTTGCGGTAATTACGCGCTTGCCCAAAAGGCGGCACTTCTGAATCAGGAATTTCTGAATGGCGGGAACCTCCACAAACGGAATCTCCACGCCCAGATCGCCGCGGGCAACCATAATGCCGTCCGCCACTTCGCAGATTTCCTCGATATTGTCAACGCCTGCACGGTTCTCAATCTTTGCAATGATGTTAATCTTCTCTCCGCCGTTTTCGTCAAGGAGCTTTCGAAGATCCGCAACATCCTGCTTTGTGGAAACAAAGGAGGCCGCCACAAAATCCACGTCATTCTCGATTCCGAAGAGGATATCGGAACGGTCCTGCTCGGAGATATATTCTCCCTTCATGACCTTGTTCGGGAAATTCATACTCTTGCGGTCGGACAATACACCGCCGGAAAGCACTTCACAAACTGCATTTGTGCCTTCGATACGCTTCACTTCGCAGATTACCAGACCGTTGTTTACCAGGATTTTATCCCCGACCTGCAATTCCTCGCAAAGATGGGAGTAATTTACGGAAACTCTGTGTTCGTCACCCTCGACTTCTTCCGTCGTAAAAATGAATTCCGCGCCTTCCTCCAGAGTCACTTTTCCGTCTTTGAAGGTCTTGATGCGGTATTCCGGGCCCTTGGTATCAAGCATTATCGGAATCGGAAGATTCATTTCTTCACGAACTTTTTTTACCAGCGCGATTTTCTTTAAATGTTCTTCGTGCGTTCCGTGGGAAAAATTCAGTCTTGCAACATTCATTCCCGCCTCGCACATCTTTTTTAAAGTATCCTCGTTCTCACATGCGGGACCGATTGTACAGATAATTTTCGTTTTTCTCATAGCCTTTTTCCTCATATTCCGGCATCATCCAGTCATTACGTGCCTTAATCATACTCAACCATTTTTATTATACATAAAAAAAACTCTCCCGCAATTGTGAAACCGTCTAAAAATTGTTATAATACAAGTGTTTTACGGGCACTATTGAATAAAGATTTTAAAGGAGACCTTATGGCCGATAATTCTTACGAATCCCTGCAGGAAGTCGTAGAACACGAGAATATAGATTATCCCGTCGGAGTATACTATGTGGAACCCGACGAAATGTTCATGGAGCATGTGCGCTGGCACTGGCATACCGAAAATGAAATCGATGTCATCAAAGAAGGCTGCGCGGAATTCAGGATAAGTGACAAAACCTACCGTCTCGAGGAAGGCGACGCCATCTTTATCAGCCGTGACGTGATGCATTCCATCCGGGCCGTGGGCAGCAGCCGCTGTGTCATTATGTCCTTAATCTTTTCTTCGGACTTTGTATTTCCGAATCACGAATCCGCACTTGCGAACACATATCTTCGCCCCATTGAGGAAGATGTGTCCTTCCGTCACCGCGTATTCCGTCCGACCGAGCGTTGGGACCGCTCCGTCATCTCCTACATTAACGAAATCATTTATGCGAATCTTCAAAAAGAATTCGGATACGAACTGCAGACACAGAGCCTTTTGTGCCAGCTTTTGCTGACTTTCCTTACAAGAGTCGCTTCCGAACAGAAAGAAGAAAGCAAAGAAGTCGTTACGAAAAAATCCCTGACGGCGGATGAAATCCGCATCAAGGATGCAATCGTATATATCGAACAGAATTATCCGGAACCCGTGACACTCGAAGACATTGCTTCTTCGATTCACGTAAGCAAAAGCGAATGCTGCAGGCTCTTCCACCGCGCCGTAAACATGACTCCGTTTGAGTACCTGATGCACTACCGCATCTTAAAGGCGGCGGATCTGATTCAGAAGAATTTAAAAGATCCCATTCCTGTTTCGGAGCTTGCCACCACCGTCGGTTTCAACAACGCAAGTTATTTTAACAAGCGTTTCCGCGAGTATTTCGGATGTACGCCGACCCAGTACCGTAAAATGGCCAAGACCGACCACCGCGACAAACTCGGAACCTTCGGATTATCGTTGTCGCACATTTAAATGATCTCGAAATCAAA
>CADCOL010000247.1 GCA_902803015.1 uncultured Lachnospiraceae bacterium
CGGCTGCGCCGCTGCCGTTATCGGCAGGGGTTCTACGGGAACGGATGCCGATGCGGGTTCCTCGGTGTGAGGAATCTCATCCATGGCAGGTGCAGGCGTTTCTGCTACAGGCGCAGGTGCCGCTGACGCTGCTACCGCTGGCGCAGGTGCCGCTGACGCTGCTACTTCTACGGGTGCAGGTGTCTCAACTGCAGGCGCCTCTGCTGCTTCAACCTGCGGGTCCGCTGTCGAAGCCACTACCTTAGCGCCGCAACGAGCGCAAAATTTCATATTATCTTCCAATTTCATTCCACATTGACTGCAAAACATAATACTCTCCTTATACCTGGGAATCCTCGTCGGATACTATAAGACCCTTGTCATAAAGCACGGGAATCAATTCTTTCTTTCTGCAAATAGATGTTACGAAAGCACTGATCATAAGCATAATCGCAATCGAAACAAACGGCGCCACAAAGGAATTGGCGTTATTCAATACACTAAGCGAAACAACAATATCATTTCCGTATTCCATGGTAATATAAAGATTTACAAACCGGTAAAGAAATGCTGTCAGCGGGCACAATCCACCAAACCAGATCAGTCCGCATACTTCCGCGGCAATATTTTCGCTCATGGTAGATGATGCGTGAATCATGAGAATCATGAAAATAATCATGACCGTAATCAGGACACATCCCTTAAAAATACTCAATACCACCGGGATTGAAATATCCCCCCAGTAATATTTGTATGCCACAGCCAGAAACATGGGCATCAGAATACTCCCGAAGATTGTAGCGATTGTGTAAATCACTGCCGATACGATTGCTGTAACCTTGATCGCTTTTTCCATTGTCAAAAATCTCCCTTTACCCAAAATACCACGGATAAAATTATAGCATAATTCACTTGAAATGCCAATCGAGTAGGGAAGATTTAGCGCATAAAAAAAGGGCACCTGCAATCAGGTACCCTTTAAGCTGCTGACGGGAATCGGACCCGTGACCTCCGCCTTACCAAGGCGACGCTCTACCGACTGAGCCACAGCAGCGCGGTTTAACACCGAAGGTTATCTTATCATACCTCGCTTTCGTTTGTCAACGAGAAAAATACCTTTTTCCGAACGATTTGCTTTTATACGCAGATACGCTTTGCTTTTCCGCGAATACGGGTAATTGCATTGTCCACGGACTTCGGAGATTTATCGAGTGCGCCGGCAATCTGAACATAGTCCAGTCCCGAAAGCAGAAGTTCGAAAACCTTTCGCTCCATGGGGCTTAATTCGCGAATCAGGTCATTCTTTAACCGGTCCGCATTCTCGCGGTCAATCAGAATCAGTTCCGGATTCTCCAGACCGAGTCTTCGCATGGTATCCTCCGAATACTTGTTATTCTCCGCATATCCGTCTTCGTTTTCGGAAGCCTCAAAGGAAACGGAATTGTTCAAAGGCTCCTGTTTCTTACGATTGGCACGTTCCACAGCCGAGCAGACATTTCTGGATACGCAAAGCTTTGCAAATGTCGCAAAAGAGGCATCCTTCTTCACATCATAATCGCGGATGGCCTTAAACAGGCCGATCATGCCTTCCTGCAGAAGATCCTGCTCGTCGGCACCCTTTAAGAAAAATGATTTAGCCTGTGCTCTCACAAGATTCTTATACTTGTTCAGAAGATACTCCATGATATCTCCCTCGCCCTCGCGCAGGCGGCGAATCAGCTCTTCGTCCGTGCACTCCTTATATTTTACAATAACCGCTGTACTCACTTTATCCCCTTCTTCTTCGAACCACTTCGTAACAAAGAATTCCTGCCGCTACCGATGCGTTTAAGGAATCAATCTGTCCCTTCATCGGAATGGAAACCGTAAAATCGCATTTTTCCTTTACCAGTCTCGAAACGCCCTCTCCCTCGCTGCCGATGACCAGACCGATGGGTCCGGTAAGGTTTGCATCGTACATCACTTCACCGTCCATGTCGGCCGCCGCAAACCAAAGGCCTTCCTTCTTCAAATCTTCAATGGTTTTGGAAAGGTTGGTAACCTTTGCAACCGGAAGATAATTCAATGCGCCCGCAGAGGTTCTTGCAACCGTCGCGGTAAGTCCCACGGCGCGGTTCTTCGGAATGATAATTCCGTGTGCACCCGCCTGGTGAGCGGTTCGGATGATGGCACCCAGATTATGCGGATCCTCGATATTGTCAAGAAGCAGGATAAAAGGTGCCTCTCCCTTCTCTTTCGCCGCATTCAGGATATCGTCCACTTCGGCATACTCGTACGCTGCCGCATATGCGATGACGCCCTGATGCTTTCCGGTCTGGGAAAGCTGATCCAGACGGTCTTTCTCCACATAACGGATTACGGTATCGTGCTTCTTTGCTTCCCTTTTGATGGAAAGGACCGGACCGTCCTGACATCCGTCCAGAACATAGAGTTTATCGATGCATTTGCCGCTTCGAAACGCCTCCATGACCGCGTTACGTCCTTCTATTGTAAATTCATGATATCCCATA
>CADCOL010000248.1 GCA_902803015.1 uncultured Lachnospiraceae bacterium
AGTTCCACAGCGGATGCCGGTGCGTTTTCGGCCTGCGGAATGATTTCGAGATAATCACAGTAAGGACAGTGGAGTTTGCCGTTTTCCGGGTCAAAGTCCATGGTGCCGCCGCAGTTGGGACATTTGCGGTCCGTTTCGCTTAAGGTTTCGGCACCGGCGATATTCACGCCCTGTTCGTCGGTTCTTGTTCCGTCTTCGTTTACGATGATGTTTTCATCAGCCATTGAAATATCCCCCTAGAATGATTTACGGCCCGGCCGTCTGGCCGGGCCGCGAAAGGTCTTACTTAAAAGTCGTTGTCGACTTGATTATTTTACGATGTCACCATCGTCGAAGATGTCACCGCATTCCGGACAGAATTTCGGAGGATTCTTGGGATCTTCCGGTTCCCATCCGCACTTATCGCACTTGTAAAGAGGTGCGCCTGCAGGTCTCTTGCTTCCACAGTTCTGGCAGAAGTTGCCTTTATTTACGGTACCGCATTCGCAGGTCCATCCTTCAACTGCTTCGGGTTTCTTCTCGCCGCAGTTCTGGCAGAACTTGCTGGTGTTTACGGTTCCGCACTTGCAGGTCCAGGAATCTGCCGGAGCAGCAGCGGGAGCGGGAGCTGCCTGCTGAACCTGAGCCTGTGCAGCGTTCTGCTGCTGAGCCATTGCATAAAGGTTTGCGGTATTGTTTCCGCCGGTCATCTGAGCCATGTTCATGCCTGCAAATGCCATCATGGGTCCTGCCTCTGTATTTGAAGCAGCAGCTTCCATAGCGTTTGCGGTAGCGGTGGTCATTCTTGCGGCTGCCATGTTTACGTTGGTGTAAACAGCGGTATCCTGGAACTGTTTGATTCTCTTCTCATCCTCTTCGGTAGCCTTGATGGATTCGAAGGTAATGTCAACAACTTCCATACCACGAAGGTCGCCCCACTTCGGCTGGAGCTTCTTGTTGATAAGCTCTACCAGAATGTCGGTCTTGGTGGTAATTGCACTGTAACGGATACCTACGCCGTAATCGGAAAGGGATCCGATTGCGGGCTGAAGTGCCTGCATAAAGTCGGACTTCATAATGCTCTGAAGATCCTTCTTGGTATAGGTTGCGCCGCTGAATGCAGAAGCGATGGAGGTGTAGAAACGAATCGGATCGGAGATCTTAAATGTATACTCACCTCTTGCCATTAAGTTAATGTCGCCCTGGAAACCGGTTACCTGGTCATGAATAAAGAACGGAATGGTGGAAGCGGTTCCCCAAAGGTTCTGACGAACTTCCAGAGTGTTGATGTAGTAAACTCTCTGTTCTCTCGGGGTTTCACCACCGAAGGAAATACGTCTTCCGAGTTCCTGGAAGGAGTGAAGAAGGTTCTCACCCAGATTTCCGTAGAAGATGGAAGATTCCGTATCGGATTCAAAACGATATTCACCGGGTTCTGCCGCAAGGTTGGTAACCTTACCGTTATCAACAGTGATTGCACACTGTCCTGCATTTACAACAATCAGGGAACCGTTGGAAATGATGTTGTCCTGGCCCTTGTTGATGCCTTTCTTGTCTCTCTTGATACCGCGTGCTGCCAATACCCCGTTTTCCATGGTATCGCATACAAAGTACTCAAGATACTGATCTTTTGCGATTCCGCCAATGCTTGAGAATGCGTTTGTGCCGATGTTTCTTGTTGCATCACCGACTGCCTGCTTTGCAATGCCAAATGCTTCTTTAATTAATCCCATTGCTGATTCCTCCTCATATGTTTTTCGATTCCGAAATGGGTTTTTGTTTTCCCAAATCCACAATGCAAATTATACTATCAAAACAGCGAAATGTCCAGTATTCCAACACCTCAAAAGGTGCTAAATACAGGGGCCTGTTTTGCACTTTCTGAAGAATAAAACGGCCGTTTTGGTTTATCTTTACTTATTATAGGAAAATTGCTATGATTAAAGGTACGGGAAAAAAGGGAAAGGTACAGTAATCCATGCTTTTTAACAGTTTTGAATTTATACGGTTCTTTCCGATCGTTCTGGCACTTTATTTTATCATGCCCAAGAAAGTTCGGTATATCTGGCTTTTAATTGCCAGTTATTATTTCTATATGTCCTGGATGCCGCAGTACGGGCTTTTGCTTTTCGGAGCAACGGCGGTTACGTACGGTGCGGGTCTTTTGATTGACAAGGCGAAGAAAACCGGTTTTAAGAAACTGTTCCTGGCGCTCAGTGTCGTCATTTGTTTTTCCCTTTTGTTTGTATTCAAATATTTTATGTTTGCCTTTTCTTCCCTGCAGATGGTTGCAAAACTCTTCGGTTCGTCACTGACTGAGCCTTCGTTTTCACTTGTTCTGCCCGTCGGAATTTCGTTCTTTACCTTCCAGGCGGTGGGATATGTGATTGATGTGTATCGCGGGGATGTGGACGCGGAGAAGAACTTTTTCCGTTATGCGCTTTTCGTGGCATTCTTCCCACAGCTTGTGGCAGGTCCGATTGAGCGTTCGAGGAATCTTTTAAAACAGATTCGCGGCATTGAGAACCTTCGCATCTGGAGCTTCCGTCAGATTCAGGAAGGTGCCGTCGTAATGCTCTACGGCTATATTCTGAAAATGATTATTTCGGACCGTGCGAAAATCGTTGTCGACGCGGTCTTCGATCCCGAAGTCTGCAGTGATTATACGGGCTTTATTCCCGCGGTGGCGACGATTCTGTTTGCCATTCAGATTTACTGTGACTTTGCGGGCTATACCTATATTGCAATCGGAGCTTCCAAAATCATGGGCTTCGATCTGATGAACAATTTCAACACACCTTATCTGGCAACTTCCATCCGCGATTTCTGGGCGAGATGGCATATTTCCTTAACACAGTGGTTCCGTGATTATCTGTACATTCCGCTCGGCGGAAACCGCAAGGGCAAATTCAGAAAGTACTTAAACATTTTCATCGTGTTTGCGGTCAGCGGCCTTTGGCACGGCGCCGCATGGCATTTCGTGGTATGGGGCGTTCTGCACGGAATTTTACGTATCGCGGATGATTTGACGGCACCGCTTCGTACCAAAGTATATTCCAAAATCGGAAATATTCAGTCGGTATCGTTCCGGATTTATCAGACACTCGGAACATTCTTCTTTGTCTGCGTGGCATGGGTATTCTTCCGTGCGGAGTCCATCGGTCAGGCATTCGGCATGATCGGTCGTACGTTTACGCACTGGAATCCGTGGGTATTTACCGACGGAACGATGTTTTCCACCGGTATGGAGTTTAAAGAATGGAACGTGCTTTTCGTAGCGTTGCTTTTCTTACTTGTCTGCGATATCTGCAGACTCTGCAAGGTGGATTTGAAGCAGAAATTCTTATCCCAGGGTTGGATTTTCAAGAGCGTTGTTTTTGTAATCGGTGTCATGCTGGTATTGGTTTTCGGTATTTACGGTGCAGATTACGATGCGGCATCGTTTATCTACTTCCAGTTTTAGTTTATGAAGGCGAAAAAGATTGTTGGAAACTGCATAAAGGTCGCTTTGATGCTGGCAGTCTTTGTAATCCTGTTTTCAAGGGTCTGGTATGTGCTGCGTCAGAAGGATTTGTGTACGGTGCAGGATAATTTCCGCCATTATCCGAAGAATACGGCAGAGATTGTTTTTATCGGCCAGAGCCATTGTTTCTGTTCCGTGGATCCGAATATCGTGGCGGAAGATTACGGCATCGAGTGCTTTATGCTGGCTACTTCCGGACAGACCGTTCCGGAGTCCTATTATGCCGCGATGGAAGCGTTGGAATTCCAAAAGCCAAAGGCAATCGTCATGGAAGTGGCATATTGCGCGAACGATTTCCGGACTTTGAATGACGGCATGACGCATATGTTTTTTGACGGAATGCCGGAATGTAAGGCGAAAAAACTCGCCATCGACGATTTGATCGAAGAGGAAGAGAACCGGATTTATTTTAAAATGAATTTCGGGGCTTACCATCAAAGATGGAAAGAACTGACGGAAGAGGATTATCGTAATTACCTGACGGCTCCGAGAGGAGAGTTTTATTCCGACGATGTTTTCACAAACTGGGACATCCCTTTGGAGGCTGAAGATGCATCGGAACCCATGCCGGAAGAGATGGAGCGTTACATGGATCTGCTCGTGGATTTATGTAAGGAAAACAATGTGGAACTGATTCTCTTCTGCGCACCGTTTAATTCCATGTATCCGGACGACGGAATCATGGACCTTTTCTACAGACAGAGAGTTTTTCATTATATTTCGGATTATGCAAAAGAGAAGGGCGTGCGTTATTACAACCTTTTTGACGAGCTGGATGAACTGTACGCATACGGCTTAAACAATGAAACGGATTGGAAGGATTCCCAGCATTTAAACCGTTCGGGAATGACGAAGTTTACGAATTACATGATGGAGAAAGGATACTTTTTACCGTGAAAATTGTAATGCTCGAAAGAAATAATGTCGGCAATGATTTTACAATGCCGGATTTCGCATCGTTCGGAGAACTGACGGTGTATGAATATACAAAGCCGGAAGAAGTGGCTGCGCGTGTTCGTGATGCGGACATCATAATCATGAATAAGATGCCGATGAACGAGGACACTTTAAAGGATGCACCGAATGTAAAATTGATTTGCGTTACGGCAACGGGAACGGACATCATCGATCATAAGTACTGCGAAAGCCGCGGTATTGTTGTGAAAAACGTGAAGGGTTATTCGACGGAAACCGTTGTGCAGCATACATTTGCGTCACTGTTTTATCTTTACGAAAAACTTCCGTTTTATGATGAATATGTAAAAAGCGGAGAGTATGCAAAATGCCCGACATTTACCTTTTTTGAGCATTATTTTAACGAGCTTTCCGGAAAGACCTGGGGGATTGTCGGACTGGGTGAAATCGGACACAGAGTGGCGGAAGTGGCGAAAGCGTTCGGCTGCAGAGTCATCTATTATTCGACTACAGGTGTAGAACGACCGGAACCGTACGAGAAAAAAGAGTGGGCGGAGTTTTTAAAAGAGTCCGATATTGTGTCCGTTCATGCGCCTTTGAATGAGAATACGCGAGGACTGTTTAACCGCGAGGCCTTTGCGGAAATGAAAAAGAGCGCGTTCTTTCTGAACATGGGGCGCGGACCGATTGTGGTGGAAGAGGATCTGGCGAATGCTTTGGAAACCGGTGAAATCGCCGGTGCGGCACTGGATGTTCTGGCAAAAGAACCGATTCTTGAAAGCAATCCGCTTCTTCGCATCAAAGACAGCGGAAAATTATTCATCACACCGCATATCGCATGGGCCAGCGTGGAAGCCAGAAAACGGCTCATGGATGAAGTGTACCTTAATGTCGAAACCTTTCTTTCGTCAGGCAGGTAAAAGTTACAGTACAGGTTGTAATTATGTTTCAGGTAGTGTTTAACAATGTTCTTCTGGCGCTCCTTTTTATGGTGCCGGGGTTCGTTTTTTGCAAATTAAAAACCGTAAAACCGGAGCATTTGTCCACGGTATCGACGTTTCTGATTTATTTCTGCTCGCCGTGCATGGTGCTTTCTTCCTTTCTTGCCCTGCCGAGATCCAAAGAACATCTTCTGAATATGGGACTTTTCTTCGTATTCTCGCTTCTGATGCAGATTCTGTTTTTCCTCGCCCTTTATATGATTCTGAAACAGAAACAGGAAAATCCCGCATTCCGCATTCTGAATGTCGGAAGCGTGCTCGGGAATGTCGGATTCTTCGGACTTCCCTTAATAAAGGCCGTATTCCCGGATTCACCCGAGGTTGCATGCTATTCCTCAATCTACGTGGTCAGCATGAATCTTCTGGTATTTACCATCGGTGTATACTGCATCACGGGTGATAAGAAGGTTATTTCCGTTAAAAATGCGATTCTGAATCCCGCGACATTTTCTTTGTTGATTGCGCTTCCTTTGTATCTTTTCGATGTAATGGATTATGTTCCGAAGTTTCTCGTAAACGGGGTGGATGTGGTCGGCAAATCCACGACACCGATCTGCATGTTTATTCTGGGTGTCCGGCTTGCCACAACACCGTTTAAAGAAGTGTTCGGCAAAAAAATAATCTATCAGGCCTGCCTGATGAAGCTGGTGGCATTTCCGCTTTTTTGCTACGGATTGTCCTTGCTGTTTCCGCTGCCGCTGACTTTCCGGTATTCGATCCTGATTCTCGCCGGGGCTCCCTGTGCATCGGTCATCCTCGGAATGGCGGAGATTCACGGAAAATGCACGGACCTGGCGGCGGACTGTATTTTACTCAGTACGTTGATGAGTATCGTAACTTTGCCGCTTTTGGCGCTCTTGATTCATGTCTGACAATGTATAAAGAAAAAGTCGCATTTTGAACAATTTTGTGTTACAATGATAGATGTCGTTATTTGGGCAAAACGGAGGCAACCGTTATGAAGAAAAAGAGCATTTGGCAAGAATATAAGGATGAATTCTTAAAATCGAGAAAACGCAGCCGCAAAGCTACCTACAAGCTTATGAATGCGGATTCGAAGATTAAGAAAAACATTTACAAATCCTTAACCGGCGCACCGAAGAGATTTGAGCGCAGGCTGGGGCTTCTTTTCATTCTTCTGGTGTTCGTGATTTTCTTTATTAAAGCAAAAGATCCGTCCTTCCTTGAGTGGAACGTATCTGACGGAAAGTAATATTCAGGAGGAATTAACATGACAAAGAAAGCAACATCAATTTGGGCATATGTAGGCTGGGTAGGATTCATTATCGCAATGTGCCAGCCCTGCAAGGATGAGTGCAGATTCCATTTAAACCAGGGCCTTGTCTGGAATATCTTTACTTCGGCACTGGCGATTGTAGGTCTTCTCGGCATTATTCCGTGGGTCGGATGGATTCTGGATATTTTCGTATTCGGACCGCTCTGGATTTTCCTTATCGTAGTCTGGATTGTCGCTTTTGTAGCTGTATGCAAGCAGCAGGAAAAGGAAATGCCGATTATCGGAAGAATTCATATTATCAAGTAATAACTGCCGCATTACGGCAAATGAAATACAGTTTTGAATTGGAGCAATAAGTAATGAAAATTGTGGATAAAATTTTCGGTACCCACAGCGAAAGGGAATTGAAAAGAATCAGTCCCTTAATTGACCGAATCGAAGAACTGCGTCCTGCGATGCAGGCATTGTCCGATGAAGAACTCCGGGCAAAAACCGCAGAATTTAAGGAACGTCTGAAAAACGGCGAGACCAAGGATGATATCCTTCCCGAGGCATTCGCGGTTGTGCGCGAAGCCGGTAAGAGAACACTCGGAATGGAGCATTACCGTGTACAGTTAATCGGTGGCGTGATCCTGCATCAGGGTCGTATTGCCGAGATGAAGACCGGTGAAGGTAAAACCCTTGTTTCCACGCTTCCCGCATATCTGAATGCGTTGGACGGTGAAGGCGTACATATCGTTACCGTCAACGATTATCTTGCAAAGCGTGACGCGGAGTGGATGGGACAGATTCACGAATTCTTGGGACTCAAGGTCGGCGTTGTATTAAACTCGATGGAGCCCGACGAAAGACGTGCCGCATACAATTGTGATATCACATATGTAACCAATAACGAACTCGGTTTCGATTATCTTCGTGACAACATGGTCATTTACAAAGAACAGCTGGTTCTTCGTAAACTGCATTTTGCCATCGTCGATGAGGTCGACTCCGTATTAATCGACGAAGCGAGAACCCCGCTTATTATTTCCGGTCAGTCCGGCAAATCCACGAAGCTTTACGAGATGTGCGACATTCTTGCAAAGCAGATGGTACGCGGTAAGGACCAGGAAGAAATGTCCAAGCTCGATATCATCATGGGCGAGGAACAGGAAGAGACCGGCGATTTTATCGTCAACGAAAAAGACAAAGTCGTAAACCTGACGGCGGAAGGTGTTGCAAAAACCGAAAAATTCTTCCAGATTCAGAACCTTGCGGATCCGGAGAACTTAGAGATTCAGCATAACATCATCCTTGCACTGCGTGCTCACAACCTGATGTTCAAGGATCAGGATTATGTAGTTAAGGACGATCAGGTTATTATCGTAGACAGCTTTACCGGTCGTCTGATGCCGGGACGTCGTTATTCCGACGGTTTGCATCAGGCAATCGAAGCAAAGGAACACGTAAAGGTAAAAAGAGAGAGCAAAACACTTGCAACCATTACGTTCCAGAACTTCTTCAATAAATTCGAAAAGAAAGCCGGCATGACCGGTACCGCACTTACCGAAGAGAAGGAATTCCGTGAGATTTACGGAATGGACGTTATCGAGATTCCGACAAACCGTCCCGTCGTGCGTATCGATCATCCCGATGCCGTATACAAGACCAAAGCCGGAAAACTTCATGCCATCTGCGATGCCGTGGAAGAAGCGCATGCAAAGGGACAGCCGGTGCTTGTCGGTACGATTACCATCGATGCATCCGAAGAACTCAGCCGTATGCTTACCAAGCGCGGTATTCATCATAAAGTCTTAAATGCGAAGTTCCATGAAATGGAAGCGGAAATCGTTGCGGATGCGGGTCAGCACGGTGCGGTTACCATCGCAACCAACATGGCGGGCCGTGGTACCGATATTAAGCTGGATGAGGATGCGAAGGCTGCAGGCGGACTTTTGATTGTCGGTACGGAGCGTCACGAATCAAGACGTATCGATAACCAGTTGCGTGGTCGTTCCGGACGTCAGGGTGACCCCGGTGAATCCAAATTCTACATCTCCCTGGAAGACGATTTGATGCGTTTGTTCGGTTCCGAGAGAATGATGACCGTATTCAATTCCCTGGGTGTTCCCGAGGATCAGGAGATTCAGCACAAGCTTCTTTCGAATGCCATTGAAACGGCACAGAAGAAGATAGAGAACAACAACTTTGGAATCCGTAAGAACCTGCTTGATTTCGACCAGGTAATGAACGATCAGCGTGAAATCATCTACGCGGAAAGACTTCGCGTGCTGAACGGAGAAAGCATGCGCGACGTTGTTTACAAGATGATTACGGATATTGTCGAGAATGCAGTCAATACCTGCATCGGCGAGGAAGGCGCATCCGACAACTGGGATCTTGCGGAACTTAACAATCTGCTTCTGCCGATTATTCCGCTTGAGCCGATTACCGAAGAGAGAATCGAGAAGAAGAAAAAGACCGGCTTAATCCAGCAGTTAAAGGAAGAAGCCGTAAAGCTTTACGAAGAGAAGGAAGCGCAGTTTACGCAGCCGGAACAGATTCGTGAAGTGGAACGTGTCGTACTGCTTCGTGCCATCGACGGAAAGTGGATGAATCATATCGACGATATGGATCAGTTAAAGCAGGGTATCGGTATGGTAGCCTACGGACAGAAGGATCCCGTTGTTGAATATAAAATGGCCGGCTACGATATGTTCGATGCCATGACCGAGAGCATCCGTGAGGATACCATCCGCATGCTGATGCATATCAAGGTGGAACAGAAGATTGAGCGTGAACAGGTTGCGAAAGTAACCGGTACCAATAAGGACGATTCCGTTCAGAAGGGACCGAAGAAGAGAGAATCGGACAAGATTTATCCGAATGATCCCTGCCCTTGCGGAAGCGGCAAGAAGTATAAGAACTGCTGCGGCAGGGCATGAAATAAAGTACTACAGCCGTAGTTATAATTACGGTGTGTCGGAGACGAATCCGGGAAATCGGAAATATAATAATAAAGGTGGTGACCGCAGGTGATTGAACTCGATGCAATCAAAACAGAATTGCTGACGTACGTGACTCCTTTAGCGGAAGTGAGGGATTCACTTTGACCTCGCTAATAAAGAAGAGCGGGCCAAAGAATTAGAAAGAGAAATGCAGGAGCCGAATTTTTGGGACAATCCCGAAAAGGCGAATGCAAAAACAAAACTGTTAAAATCCTTAAAGGACGATATCGAAGTCTGCAACCGACTCAGTACGCAGATTAACGATATTCAGGATTTGATTGAAATGGCAAACGAAGAGAATGATGAATCCATGGTGGAGGATATCACAGCTGAGTTTGAGACCTTTAAGGAAGACTTTGAGAAAATCCGTATTGCAACGCTTTTAAATGAGGAATATGACAAGAACAATGCCATTCTTCGTCTGAATGCGGGTGCCGGCGGAACGGAAAGCTGCGACTGGGCCGGAATGCTGTATCGTATGTATACAAGATGGGCAGAACGCAAGGGCTATACCGTGGAAGTTCTGGATTATCTCGAAGGTGACGAGGCGGGAATCAAATCCGTTGCATTTCAGGTTAACGGCGAAAATGCATACGGCTATTTAAAAGGCGAAAAAGGTGTGCACAGACTGGTGCGTATTTCCCCGTTCAATGCACAGGGGAAGCGCCAGACATCATTTGTATCGCTTGATGTTATGCCGGAATTGCCGGATAATGTGGAACTCGATATCAGTCCCGAAGATTTAAAGATTGATACCTACCGAAGCTCCGGTGCGGGCGGACAGCACATTAACAAAACATCCTCCGCCGTACGAATCACGCATATACCTACAGGTGTAGTTGTAGCATGCCAGAACGAGCGAAGCCAGTTCCAGAACAAGGACAAGGCAATGCAGATGTTAAAGGCAAAACTGCTGATGTTAAAGCAGGAAGCACATGCCGAGAAGCTCTCCGACATTCGCGGTGAGATTAAGGAAATCGCATGGGGCAGCCAGATTCGTTCTTATGTATTGCAGCCGTACACAATGGTAAAGGATTTAAGAACGGGTGAGGAAACCGCCAATGCGGCGGCGGTACTCGACGGAAGCCTGGATAAAATGATGACCGCTTATCTTAAGTGGAAATCGCTCGGCGGAAAGCCGGTGGAATCCGGAGATTTGGAGTAAGAATCAGAATTAAAAAGTACAGAGATTAAGAAAGGTACCGGAAGTGATTCCGGTACCTTTTTTGTCGGTTTCAAAGTATGCAGTCGCAACGTTTACGATACGATGCAGTCGCGGCCCTTGTGCTTGCCTTCGTACAGATTGTTGTCGGCAATTCGGATGACTTCATCAATGTTTTCCTGACCGGCAAAGGAAGCGATTCCGAATGTCATGGACATGTGGAACGGCTTGCGGTCTGCAGAATAGAATGTCTGACGTTTGATATCCTTGGAGATATTCTTTACTATTTCGTATGTCTCGTCCCTGGCCGCGGTAAATCCCATCAGGAATTCTTCTCCGCCCCAGCGTACGGCAAAGCCTTCGCTTTCCGCATGCTTCTTTAATATGTCGGCTACACCGACCAGCACGGTATCCCCGACATCGTGGCCGTATTGATCGTTGACATTTTTAAAGAAGTCCAGATCCCCGATTACGATGGTAAATACCGTAAAATTCTTATGCGAGGTTTCCCATAGTTCTTTTAAATGTTGTCTGCCGGCGCGACGGTTGTAAAGACCGGTCAGAGGATCGGTCCCCATTACGGTTTTTAAGGAAGTGGCAATGGTGGTTGCGTGCTCTGCCAGTGTAGCGATTTCATCGTTGTACCGGTAAACGAGAGGGTTCATTTCCTGCTCTGCGGTCTGTTTGGTGACAAGCTCTTCCAGATAATCGCGAATCAGTGCAAGACGCTTAATTAACTGTCTTGTGAAGAAGGAAATCAGCAGGAAGGTAACTCCGATTGTCAGCAGGGTAAGCAGGACTATGTAAATATAGAACTGGCGGTTCATGTGGTTGAACTGCTTTAAGGAAATCGCGGTTTCAATCATGCCGCATACATTGTCTCTGCCGAGCAGGGGAACATAAACGCAGAGGAATTGTTCCTTACGGATTACATTTTTCTCGGTGGATACGATATTGCCTTTGAATACTTCCATGACGATTCTGGAATCCGCAAGCATGGTGCCGTTCATGGTTTTTCCGTCGGTATCCGTTAAGGTGGTCAGTACACGATTGTTTCCGTAGATTACGGAAATCTCTATACCGTATGCATCTTTGACGCGGTCCAGATAGGATTGTTCATCGCTGATTCTTTCATCGTCGAAATAGAGTTCGCCGCCTTCCAGGTGAAGGTATCCGTCGATGGAAGAGAAGTGCTCCGAAGCAACGATTGCCGTACCGCGCAAAAGCTTGAACATTTCTTCCATGGCACTCTTTTTGAACATGCTCATACCGATGAGCATGAAAAGAATACCCATAAGGAGAATGGGAATTAATGTCAGGAAGTTGATTTGCAACTGCACCGTGGTCTTGTGACGGTTCCTGCGCGGAGTACGTGCCCTGGCGGGTTTCTCGGGCCCGGGTTCCTCCGTAGCGGGTTTTTCTGCGGCAGATTCTTCCGTCGCAGGCGTTTCCGCAGCTGCCTCCACTGCAGGTTTTTCCCCGGAATCCTTTGCAGGTTCTTCGGAGACCTTCACGGGCTCTTCGGCAACTTCTTCATTCTTCGGTTGTAAGCTTTTTTCTTCGTCCATTTATTTTTTCTTTTGCTTTAACAAGTCCAGATAAAATTCCGCAAAGGAGCTTTGCAAAAACGGGCTGATCCATAAGAACGCGATTCCGAAGGAAAGGATACCTAAAAGAATCATGGGAATCAGGCTGATGCAAAAGCCGATATAACGCCAGAAATTTCCTTTCATAAGCCAGAAACTCATACGAATGGCCTTGCCTGCAGGCATGGAGCGGAAATCTCCGATTAAGTAAAGCAAAGGGAAAAACGGTATCGTTGCCAGATAACCGAGTAAATATCCCAAAAAGATGAGTCCTATAATCACTGCGCTTTCCTTCGGATTCTGAAGGGAAATCGGATTGTAATAGGACAGGATTACCGACGGCAGGGTAAATGCATAGCGAATCATCTCAATGAGGCATGCCGCGCCGAGAATGGTCGGGACATTTCCGCGAAATGCCACGAACAAGGTCAGAAGAGGAGCATCGCCTTTCTCGCTCAAATCCACGAAATATTTCTTTTTGCCGATTTCGAAGACCGCGATCATAATCTGCATCAGGAAAGAAACGACCTGATATATCAGGAAGAATCCCAATCCTTCTCCCAATGAGAAAAGTGCTGCGGTGCAGTTTAACATGCCGGTAATCAGGAAACAGAAAAATACGACAATAATCGGTCCGTACGGATGCTCGAGGATGGTATTTCTTGCCAGACCTCTTAAAACGGGGAGTTTGGTCTTGTTTTTCATTGGACGGTACCTCCTGCGTTTCGAATAGCATCCACGGATTGCTGCATGTATTCTTCGAACGAAACTCCGTAGAGCTGCTCGCTTACCGCGTCAAACCGCTTATGCATAATCGTGTCATGGTTAATGGAATAAACCGCATATCCGCAGAATGCGATGTTGATTACGAGTACCATGGCACAGAAGAAAATCAGAATATTGTTTACAATGTCATTCTTCGCCCGTTTCCCTTTTGCAAGATAGGCATAGAAAATTCCCAAAGGTGCGAAAATAAAGGGAAGAATCATTGTGCTGAACAATAATCCCACCAATGAGAAAAAGAAAAAGGAAGCGGCGCGCCTCGTGGCACGAAACTGCTCATACGATCTTTCTTCAATGTTTTTGTTGTTTTCCGATTCTGTCGGATTCGTCGGTTCCATGAAAAAATTCATTCCTTACAATACATATTTATACAGCATATATTTTACCATATTCCGTGGTTTTGGGCAATAAAACAAGCCGATTCCCGATTGCCTTTTTATGGGAGTTTTGATATAGTTTTGAACTATGAAAAAGTTGAAGAAAGAGGAGATTCTTGGGAGTCTTCTTCTGTTTGTCACAGCATTGATATGGGGCTTTGCGTTTACGGCGCAAAGCAAGGGAATGGAAAGCGTGGGACCGTGCACGTTTAACGGGTTGCGCTCTTTTCTTGCGGCGTTTGCGCTACTGCCCTTATTGATCATAAACCGTAAGAAAGTGTTCCTGGTATCCGGGGCGGATTCTCAGGGCGCAACGGATTCGGATTCGCCGGAAAGTGCGGAAACTACGAAAAAGAAGCGCGGTCTTCTGATCACGGGCCTGGTTTCCATCGGCTTCGTATTTTTCTTAGCATCCACTTCACAGCAAATCGGCATCGGGTTAACGGATAATGTCGGAAAAGCAGGGTTTATTACGGCACTTTACATTGTTTTAGTGCCTCTTGCGGGAATCTTTTTAAAGAAACCGCCGAAATGGATTGTCTTTCTTTGCGTTGCGGGAGCCACGGCGGGATTGTTTTTATTATGCATTCCGAAAGGAAGCGGACTGCATTTTGAATCCGGTGATATACTGTTAATCGCATGCGCAGTACTGTTTACCGTTCACATTCTTTTGATCAATTATTTTTCACACCGGATTAACGGTCTTTTAATTGCCTTTGTTCAGTTTTTGTTTGTGGGAGTTTTTTGCGCGATACCGATGTTTTTGCTGGAAAAACCGACATGGGGAGATCTTTACAAAGCGCTGCTGCCCATGATTTATGCGGGCCTTTTGTCAAGCGGTGTGGGATATACGTTTCAGATTATCGGGCAGAAATATGTCGAACCGACGAGAGCTTCTTTGATTATGTGCTTAGAATCCGTATTCTCCGTTCTCGGCGGATGGCTGATTCTGCATCAGTCGTTAAGCCTCCGGGAGGGAATCGGATGCGTCATCATGTTTGTCGCCATTCTTGTCTGTCAGATCTTCGGACAGGAACCGGGAACTGCCGCGGGAGAGGACCATGGAGGTCAGTGATTTTCTCTCACCCAGACCAATGGAAAGCTTCGTACCGTCACTCATTGTGGCGGTATGTTTTTTTATGTACATAACATGATCGAGGTTAATGATGTATTTCTTGTTCAGGATTACAAAATTGTCGAATTTGGCAAGAATGCGGCATAAATCGTTTATTGTACCGAGCTGGTTTACGGTGGTGCCGTCCGCGAGTTTTACGCGCATGATGTGCGAATCGGGATATGCATAAATGACCTGATCCGGCAGGGCGTAGTGCGCTTTGGTTTCGTCGCGCAGCTCGATGGTCGGAACTTTTTCGGCAAATCTGGCTGCCATGGTATCAAGAAAATCGGAGAGTTCCTTTACTTTCACCGGTTTGTCGATAAAATAGACAAGATCCGGTACATTTACGTAGTTGCGGTAATTGATGGAGGATACCAGAAGAACGATGGGGGCGGTGACGCCCATTTCGCGTAATTGGATGGCCACTTCCATGCCGTGGGGCGGAAGATCGGTCATGTCGATGAAGAATAAATCGTATCGTTGCGGGGATTTTAACAAAGCCTCCACGTTTCCGTAGGAGTCCACGTAGAGATTTCCCGTAGTGTGGATGCGTTTGTCCGATTCCCTGGACAAAAGACGTTCCGACTGCTTGCGGTCCGCTATGTTGTCATCACAGATGGCGATATGCATAGTTCTCCTATCCGAAAAAAACAATCTCGAGCGGCGACAGATAAACCGCAATTACGGCGATAATCTGAACCGCCAGAATGACGGGCATTCCGATGACGAAGGATTTGTGCTTCGTTTTGTGACGGAAGGTGTACATTCCGATGATGGAACCGATGCTCCCGCCAAAAGCAGCCACCAAAAATAAGGTGGCTTCGGGAATGCGAAAAGCGTGACGCTTTGCTTTGGCCTTGTCGATTCCCATTAACAGGAAACCGACAAGGTTCATTATTGCAAGATAAATAAGGATATACTGAAGTACTCTCATAGGTGTCCTTCTTTAATCATCCGTTATTACTGGTTCTTTTTCTCCACATCAAGCATCTTCATGGCGCGAACCTTGGTGGAAAGGCCGAAGAGGTTGATAAATCCGTCTGCATCGTGATGATCGTATAAATCACCGGTTGTGAAGGATGCAAGGCTTTCATTGTATAAAGAGTAAGGAGAAGTGGTGCCGGCTTTGATGATGTTGCCCTTGTAGAGCTTGATCTTTACTTCGCCGGTTACATATTCCTGCGTGGAAGTAATGAATGCACGGATTGCTTCGCACAGAGGGGAGAACCACTTTCCTTCATAGATTACCTGTGCAAGGAGTGCGCCCATCTCTGCCTTGGTACGATAGCAGTCACGGTCAAGGATTAATTCCTCAAGCTGCTGATGTGCTTCGTAAAGGATGGTTCCGCCCGGTGTTTCGTATACACCACGGGACTTCATGCCTACAACACGGTTTTCCACGATGTCGATGATGCCGATACCGTGCCGTCCGCCGATTACGTTTAATTTGCGGATGATATCGGATACTTTCATACGCTCGCCGTTAATGCTTACGGGAACACCTTTTTCAAATCCGATGGTTAAGTATTCGCCTTCATCGGGAGCTTTCTCGGGAGTTACACCGAGTACGAGAAGATGTTCGTAATTCGGCTCGTTGCCGGGATCTTCGAGCTCCAGACCTTCATGGGAGATGTGCCAGATGTTTCTGTCACGGCTGTAGGAAGAATCCGCTGCAAACGGAAGATCGATGCCGTGTGCGTGGCAGTATTCGATTTCGGACTCACGGGAGTCCATTTTCCACAGAGAGTTTCTCCAGGGAGCGATAATCTTTAAGTCGGGAGCAAGTGCCTTGATGCCAAGCTCGAAACGAATCTGATCGTTTCCCTTACCGGTTGCGCCGTGGCAGATGGCAGCAGCGCCTTCTTTTCTCGCAATTTCCACAAGACGCTTTACGATGGCCGGTCTTGCCATGGAAGTTCCGAGAAGGTATTTGTTCTCGTATACGGCATGTGCCTGGATGCAGGGAACAACATAGTTATCGCAGAAATCATCCACGATATCTTCAATATAAAGTTTGGATGCGCCGCTTGCTTTCGCACGCTCGTTTAATCCGTCCAGCTCGTTGCCCTGTCCGCAGTCCACGCATACGCAGATTACTTCGTAATCGAAATTCTCCTTTAACCAGGGGATAATAGCGGTAGTATCCAGACCGCCTGAATATGCAAGAATTACTTTTTCTTTCATAATGAAAAGCCTCCTAATAACAAAGTCTTTGAAATTTCCTTCCTAACTATACAACACAAAATCGGCCGATGCAAGAATAAATATTGCATAAAAATACAAAAATTAATGCATAAATGCATAAAACAGGTAAAATACTCAAAATTTATGTATAAAATTGAAAAAAACAGGTGGACTTTTGAAAGAAAAGTGTTATAGTAAATAACGATATGAAAAATGAAGAACTGTATTTAAACGAATTAAATAACACGGAAAAGCAATCGACAGAGGGATTGGCCTACGTAATTAGAAGCATGGAACCTGCCGATTACGAGCAGGTAAAAGCACTCTGGCTTTCCATCGACGGATTCTGCATCCGAAGCCTCGATGACTCGAAGGAGGGCGTGCTGAAATTCCTGGAGCGCAATCCGGGTTTATCCTGCGTATGTGAAATCACTCTGCCGGCGGACGGACGAAGGCTTATTATCGGTGCAATTCTCTGCGGACACGACGGCCGACGAGGATGCCTGTATCATGTATGCGTGGCAAAAGAGTATCGTATGCACGGCATCGGAAAGAGTATGGTTTCCTATTGTATGGAAGGACTTCATAAGGAAGGAATCAACAAGGTTTCCCTGATTGCCTTTACCGTGAACGATGTCGGAAATGCATTCTGGCATGAAATCGGATGGACGAAGCGCGAGGATCTGAACTATTACGATTTTGTGCTGAATTCGGACAACATATTTACATTTAATAAGAAAGAATAAGAGGTACATTATGAATATAATAACAGGCGGCGTTACGGCGGCGAAGGGATTTGAAGCTGCCGTATGTGAAGCAAATATCAAATATAAAAACCGGACGGATATGGCGATGGTATTTTCCAAAGAACCCTGTGTCTGCGCCGGCACATTTACAAGCAATGTCGTAAAGGCAGCATGCGTCATGTGGGATAAGGAGATTACCGAATCCGGACGCCCCATACATGCGGTAGTGGTAAACTCCGGTATTGCGAATGCCTGCACCGGCAAAGAAGGATTTGATGCCTGCGAAGCAACGGCAAAGGCTGTGGAAGAGGC
>CADCOL010000249.1 GCA_902803015.1 uncultured Lachnospiraceae bacterium
AATACCCGCGTTAAGGCCCGTGTAAAAGCGCAGGCCCTGCAGGAAATCCTTTCCACAAAGGATCAGGTATTCATTATGGGACACCGTCTCGGCGATGTGGACAGCTTCGGTGCGGCGGTCGGTATTTACTGTATCGCAAACTCCATGGGCAAAAAGGCGCATATCGTGTTAAATACCGTAACGCAGTCCCTGCAGCCGATTGTGGATCTGTTTATTAACAATGAAGATTATGATTCGGACTTAATTATAAACTCCGAACAGGCGCTTACCGCCGTCGGAAACAATGCGGTTCTGGTTGTGGTTGATATCAACAAACCGTCCATTACGGAATGTCCGGAGTTAATTAAATGCTGTAAGGCCATCGTAGTTCTGGATCATCACCGTCAGGGTGAGGAAACCATCGAGAACGCGACGCTTTCCTATGTCGAACCCTATGCATCCTCCGCATGCGAAATGGTTGCGGAAGTTCTGCAGTATGTGGAAAACGGTATCAAATTAAAGAGTTGCGAAGCCGATGCACTTTACGGCGGTATCGTGATGGATACCAACAGCTTTGTGGCAAAGACCGGCGTGCGTACATTTGAAGCGGCTGCATTCCTCAGAAGAAGCGGCGCCGATGTGACCCGCGTCAGAAAACTGTTCCGCGACGATGCATCCGAATACATGGCGAAGGCGGAGACCGTTAAGGATACCGTCATTTATCGTAACGATTATGCCATCGCGGTCTGCGATGCCGCACACTGCAAGTCGCCTACGGTTGTTGCCGCACAGGCAGCCAACGAGCTTCTTAACATCAACGGAATCAAGGCAAGCTTTGTCTTTACGGATTACAATAACACAATATACATCTCCGCGCGTTCCATCGACGAAGTCAATGTTCAGGTTATTATGGAGCGCATGGGCGGCGGCGGTCACATGAATATCGCCGGTGCACAGTTTAAGGATGCCAAGGTCGAAGATGTGGTTTCGAAACTGCAGCAGACCCTCGATGAGATGGCATCAAACGGAGAAATCTAATAAGTCGGAAGGAATTACGATATCATGAAAGTTATTTTATTGCAGGACGTGAAAAGCCTCGGAAAGAAAGGCGATACCATCGAGGTAAACGACGGATACGCAAGGAATTATATTTTACCCAAAAAGATCGGCGTGGAAGCAAACGGCGCGAACATGAACGATTTAAAATTGCAGAAAGCCAATCAGGCGAAGGTGGAGAAAGAGCAGCTTGAGGCCGCAAAAGAGCTCGGGGCAAGAATCGAAAGCCTTTCCGTTACCGTCGGAATCAAGGTGGGAGAAGGCGGACGTGCATTCGGTGCGGTTACCGGCAAGGAAATCGCCAAGGCGCTTTCCGACCAGCATTCCATTACCGTGGATAAGAAAAAAATCGTTCTCCCGGATTCCATTAAGAGCGTCGGAGAGTTCGATGTGCCCATCCGCCTGCATCCGAAGGTAACGGCGGAACTGAAGGTTCATGTGGAACCCGAGAAGTAAGATTGGAAAGACAGTAACATGGAAGAAGAAATTGTAAAACGAATCATGCCGCACTCCAACGAGAGTGAACAGAGCGTCCTCGGCGCCATGCTGATGGACTCCCAGGCAATCTCCTCCGCAAGCGAAATCCTTACGGGGGATGATTTTTATAATAAGCAGTACGGTGTTATTTTTGATGCCATGGTGGAACTTTCGAATTCCGGAAGAGTTGTCGATCTGGTAACGCTTCAGGACAAGTTAAAAGAAAAAAATGTTCCGCCGGAGGTAAGCTCTTTAGCTTATGTGCGTGAATTTATAGATGCCGTGCCGACCAGTGCGAATGTGAAAGCCTATGCGCAAATCGTTTACGAAAAATCGGTTCTGCGTAAAATGATTAAAACCAATGAAGAGATTTCCAAAGCCTGCTACGAGGGGACGGAAAAGCTCGAAAAAATCTTCGATGATGCGGAGAAAAAGGTATTTGAAGTCGTACAGCGCCGCGGAAGTACGGATTTTGTTCCGATTGAAGACGTGGTTATGAACGCACTCGAAGCGATTGAGAAAGCGGGCAAGGCAGGCGGAAAGGTGACCGGTATTCCCACCGGTTTCCGCGATCTTGATTTTTGTACCGCCGGCTTACAGCCTTCGGATCTGGTAATCATTGCGGCAAGACCTTCCATGGGTAAAACCGCATTTGCTTTGAATATTGCCCTGCATGTTGCCATGAAAGAAAAGAAACAGGTTGCCATGTTCAGTCTGGAAATGTCGAAAGAACAGCTGGTAAACCGTTTCCTTGCGATGGAATCCAAGGTAAGTTCGCAGGTAATCCGTAACGGAAGCCTGAATTCCGCAGATTGGAAAGAACTCTCCGCAGGTGCAACCAGAGTGGCAGGTTCTTCGATTGTAATCGATGATACCGGCAGTATCACACCTGCCGAGCTTCGTTCAAAATGCCGTAAACTGAAACTGGAAAAAGGTTTGGATCTGATTATTATTGACTACCTGCAGCTGATGAGCGGCGGCGGAAAGAGCGACAGCCATCAGCAGGAGGTTTCCGAGATTTCGAGATCCTTAAAGGCTTTGGCAAGAGAGTTAAATGTTCCGGTTGTAGCGCTTTCGCAGCTAAGCCGTAAAGTGGAAGACCGTCCGGACAAGCACCCGATGCTTTCGGACCTCCGTGAATCCGGTGCGATTGAACAGGATGCGGACGTTGTAATGTTCTTATATCGTGAGGATTATTACAATAAAGAAACCGAGAATGTGAATGTTTCCGAAGTCATTATCGCTAAACAGCGTAACGGCCCGACCACAACCATCAAGCTTGCATGGCTGCCGGAATACACGCAGTTCCATGATTTGGAGAAAAAGCACGAAGAAGCATAAAAAAAGAGGTAACCGTTTCGGTTACCTCTTTTAAGATTCAAATTTGAATTATCCCTGAGCGATTGCTTCAGCAGGGCACTGAGCTGCACATCCGCCGCAGTCGATGCAAGCATCTGCATTAATTACATACTTGCCGTCTCCCTCGGAAATTGCATCTGCAGGACACTGAGCCTGGCAAGCACCACACATTACGCAATCATCACCAATTACATATGCCATTTTAAGTTACCTCCTTGATTAATCATCGTTTGAAACGATATACATTACAACTTGAGGTAATTGTATATCAAGGAACATAAAATATCAAGTGCAGACGCATCTAATCTTGGTTTTACGCTTCAAACCGCAGTAAAATGCCCCGCGGCAGTAGTACCGGCGGGGCATTTTGATTCATGAGAAAGTAAATAAGTATTGGATGGGAAGCTTACAGAGCCTGTAACTGCTCCATTAATGCATCCACATCAAGTCCGTGTACCATGGCAGCTTCTGCGATGGACTCGCCCTGGGAAGCAGGACATCCGAGGCAATGCATTCCTGCACCGAGAAGTACGGGTGCTGCTTCGGGAGCTTTCTGCAAAAGTTCGCCGATGGTCATATCTTTGGAAACTTCCATTCTATGTTACCTCCGTTTACAACCATTCAATACACATTTATTATATCTAAAAAAACGGGGTTTGTAAATGATTAAGTCTTTTCATTTTACCCGTAACGCGGTACAATAGTAATGCTATTTTAACACGGCCGCAAACGCGGATTCGTGAAATCAAGGGGGGTAACATGGCAGATTTAAAAGATTTAATGCGCGAAGAACTCAGAAAGAGTTCACTGATTCAGACATCATCCATTGATGAAACCGAGGAACTTCTCGACACCGGTCTTGAGAAGAACGAGGATAATATCCTTGCGGCGGCACTCGCTTATCTGGATAACAAAGGATACCGCAGAAGAGCGGACAATATTGATTTTGCAAAGAATATGATTATGGAGAGTTCCGAAGGTTTCGATACCGTAATCGTTAAGCAGAAGAGAGTCGTTGAAACCGACCTTTTCGAGGATGCAAGCAGGGAAGAGCTTCAGGATGCCATGAATGTGGTAAAATTGGAGACCTTAACCGCAATTCATACCAAACTCGAACGTATGGCAAACCGCCAGTACGAGTATGCTGTGGAATTTGTAGACGAGATTCAGCTTGAGAAGGATCGTCCGAAGGGAAAATTAGGCGACTACGTTTCCATTGAGAATATTCTGAACGAGTATGGCGGAAAAGGCTGGGAACTTGACCGCATGTACGGCGAGCCCAAGGGCAAGGGAACGATTCGCACGTATCTCGTATTCAAGAGAGAGAAAATGGACTAGCATAAAGCAATGCAGACGTAGAACGGCAGGTGGACAATGCAAGCTTGCTTGCAATTGGACATCTGCTGTTTTACGTATATAGTGCGTACGCACTCCACGAAGCAGAGGCGAAGCATCTGCGAGTGGACTGCATTGCTTTATGCGGTTACCACGAGCGAGCATCTGCGAGTGGGCATCGCGTCCTGCATCTGCGAGTGGACTGCATTGCTTTATTTAAGAGGTTTTTTATGCCGCATCACACCGACGAA
>CADCOL010000250.1 GCA_902803015.1 uncultured Lachnospiraceae bacterium
CATTACGAGGCGGAAAGCTTCTTACAAAGGAAGAGGAGGAGTGCGTAATTGCACTTGTAAACCTTGGATATCAGCGTGCGAATGCCGTAAAAGCAGTAGAACTTGTAGAAAATGCAGCATCCCTTTCCACTGAAGATTTGCTTAAGGCAGCTCTTAAGAACGTGATGTTTTTGTAATAGGATTTATATATGGCAAGAGTTATCGAAACGAAAATTACAAACGAAGATGTCAAACTGGATCAGTCACTGCGACCGATCAGTCTGGAAGAGTATATCGGACAGGAAAAGATAAAGGAATCGCTCGGAATCAGTATTAATGCGGCTAAAATGCGCAAGGATTCCCTGGATCATATTCTTTTGTACGGACCACCGGGACTCGGAAAAACAACATTGTCCGCGATTATTGCAAACGAAATGGGTGTAAACATAAAAATCACATCCGGCCCGGCAATCGATAAACCCGGAGATATTGCGGCAATTCTGAATATGCTTTCCGAAGGGGACGTGCTTTTTATCGATGAAATCCACCGTTTAAACCGTCAGGTGGAAGAAGTTCTGTATCCGGCAATGGAGGATTTTTGCATCGATATCATGATCGGGGACGGTCCGAATGCCAAATCCGTAAGACTGAATTTGCCCCATTTTACACTGATTGGAGCAACGACCCGAGCGGGTATGCTTTCGGCACCTTTAAGAGATCGCTTCGGCATGATTGAACGCCTCGAGTATTATTCTCCCGAAGAACTTTCCCGAATTATTATGAATTCCGCAAAGAAGCTCGGAATCGAAACAGATCCGGAGGGGGCGCTTGAAATGGCAAGAAGAAGCCGCGGCACGCCGAGACTTGCAAACCGCGTATTAAAACGCGTGCGCGATTACGCGATGGTTTGTGCGGACGGAGCCATTACTCTGGAAGTTGCAAACGATGCGTTAAATATGCTTGATATCGATAAACTCGGCCTTGATTATATTGACCGCAATGTATTGATGACCATGATTGAAAAATTCGACGGTGGTCCGGTGGGCCTGGAAACCCTGGCTGCAACAATCGGCGAGGATTCCGGAACGCTTGAGGACGTTTACGAACCGTATCTTTTAAAGAACGGACTCATCGTCAGAACGCCGCGCGGACGTGTTGTAACAAAGCTTGCCTATTCCCATTTTGGTCTTGAAGCAAAAGAGTGAAACGTGTATAATAATTACGTGTAAATAAGCCATTTTTTCGGAGGTGCGGATATGTCAACGAAAGTGGATACCGAGGTAATTGTAGGCGGTAAAGTCTTTACCATCAGCGGATACGAAAGCGAAGAATATTTACAGAAAGTTGCCACATATTTAAACGGCAAATACAATGATTTTAACAAAGAGGACGGATTCCGTCGTCTTACCATGGATTATCAGAGTCTGTTAATCCAGTTTAACATTGCGGATGACTATTTTAAGGCAAAGAATCAGATTGAGCTTTTAAACGACGAATTAAAGAGTCGCGAAGACGATCTTTGCAATATTAAGCATGAACTGATTTCCACGCAGATTAAACTCGACAATCAGGAAAAGAACATCAATACCCTGAAAGCGGATCTGACCGAGAAGGAAAAGAAGATTATCCGTCTGGAAACCGAGTTAAAAGAGCGCGAGCGTAAAGACAACAAATAATGAACAATTCACGGAACGAACAATATAAAGGCCCGGAATTGCTGGCTCCTGCCGGTGATTTTCAGGCCTTTTTGGGTGCAATTAATGCGGGGGCGGATGCCGTTTACTTAGCCGGAAACATGTATGGGGCCCGCGCATACGCAAAAAATCTGACCGAAGAAGAGATTCTTTCGGCACTTGATTATGCCCATATTCACGGACGTAAAATCTATTTAACCGTCAATACGCTGACCAAAGACGGTGAAGGAGAAGGATTGAAAGACTATCTTTCACCTTTTTATTTTGCGGGACTTGACGGCGTAATCGTACAGGATATCGGCGTGATGTGTTATTTGCGCGAAGTTTTCCCGGATTTGCCGATTCATGTCAGCACCCAGGCTACGGTAAGTTCCGTTTATGGTGCGAAATTTTACAAAGAATTCGGCGCGACCAGAGTGGTTCCCGCAAGAGAACTGACTTTGCCCGAGATAAAGGAGATCGTGAACCTGGGAATCGAAACGGAATGTTTCATTCACGGTTCCATGTGTTATTCCTATTCCGGACAGTGCCTGTTTTCTTCATATTTAGGCGGCAGAAGCGGTAACCGCGGACGCTGCGCAGGACCGTGCAGGCAGCCGTACTGTTTAAAAGAACGTGCCAAAGATGCGTATATTCTGTCTTTAAAGGATATGTGTACCCTCGAAATTCTTCCGGAATTAATTGATGCGGGAATTACTTCGTTTAAAATCGAAGGCCGCATGAAATCGCCTTCCTATGCGGCGGGTGTAACTGCAATTTACCGAAAATACATCGACCGCTATCTTTCAAATCCCTGTGCTAAATACAAAGTGGAAGAGCAGGATTTAAGAGATTTGAAGAATCTCTATCTTCGCACGGATTTACAGCGCGGATATTACGAAAAGAACCATGACAAAAACATGGTCAGCATTTCTTCGCCTTCCTACAATAAAACCGATGAGGAGTTAAGTGCAAAGCTGACCGAGCTGTACTGCAGAAAGAAAGAACCGGTTACAATTCCCGCTAAAATATCATTTGTTACCGGAGAAAAAGCAAAATTAACCTTTGAATTCAAAGGAAAAACATATGAAATCGAAGGCGATGAAGTCTTGGAAGCTCAGAAAGCACCGCTTTCAAAAGATGATCTTGTGAAACGTTTTGCAAAGTCTTCGGAGGGAATGTTTGCATTTGATGCCGAAATAAATGTTTCGGAAGATGCATTTCTTCCCGTGGGCGCAATTAACGCGCTAAGAAGACAGGGTGAAGAACTTCTGATTTCTCATATACGCGATGAATTTGATACCAGACGAATCAACGACAATTCACAATTTGCTGTTAAATCCGATTTGAAAGCCGATGCGAAAACATCAGGAGCAGAAGCAAAAGCCTTAACAAAACCGAACTCGGCAAACGGTACGGGCTTTCGCATATTTGCGACAACACCTGAGCAGGCAGGAGCGGCACGGGAGTTTATTAATAGTTACGAAGCAGATCATCCGAAGAATTCCGACAATAAATCGGCATCTTTTTATTTGGTAATTCCGGCAAATCTGTATTCGACCACCCGGCAAATACCCGGCACCTGTTTAAGCCTCCCGTTTGTTCTTCGAAGCGCCAACACGGAAAGATTGCGTGAAACAATTTTACGTGCGGAAGAAGATTCGAATATCAAAGGATATTATGTTAACCAAACAGACTCATTTCAGCTTTTAAAAGACTTAAACGTTAAGAAAGATATTTACGGCGATCTGAATCTGTATGTGATGAATTCGCGTTCGGCCGGACTGTGCCAAAAGTTGTTAAACGGTTATACAATTGCTCCGGAATGCTCCAAAAACGAGCTTTCAGGTGTTACTGCAGGAGAACTTTTCTTTTACGGCCGCGTCCCCCTGATGCAAAGTGCAAATTGCGTGAAACTGACGACAAACAGCTGCAATCATACCGAAGAATTCGTTGAAATCACGGACCGCTTGCGTGCCCGTTTTCCGATTTATTCACATTGCAGCGAAAATATATGTTATAATACAATTTATAATTCTGTGCCTTTGTCGCTGCATAAGCATGCAGGGACTGTTTTGAGTGCGGGAATAAAAACCTTTCAACTTCGTTTTACGACGGAAAGCCCGAAGGAGATGACGAAGATTCTTTCGTATCTGTCGAATGTTATTTTGGAAGGCGAAAAGAGCGAAGCCTTTTATGATTATACGAACGGTCACTTCGTAAAAGGCGTTTTGTAGAGGAAATCATGGCAAGTTTTATATCGGAAACATCCAACTATTTATTTGTTTGGATTATTCTGGCATATGTCATTACGAATATTATCGTGTTCTTCTTTAAGAATCCGGAAGAGCACAAGCATTTTTATGCATTTCAGTTCATCATTGCAATCCTGTTTCACGCAGTCGGATACATTACGTTATTTATGCGCTCCGAGGACCTGAAATACTTCTTTTTCTTTGCGTTCCAGGAGATTATTATCATTGCGATTGTCATGATTTATCTAACGTTGTATCCGTCCATCAGCCGGTTGCTTTTGAACAATATGATATTCTTTCTGGATATCAGTTTCGTCATTCTCGGCCGACTGGCGTTTACGAATGCGTTAAGACAGTTCATTTTCACCATCGTTCTTTTGATCGTTTCACTGTTTATCCCGTTCGTTTATCAAAAGATTAAATTCTGGCGATCGATTCCGTACGCATATTGTGCACTCGGAATTATATCGCTTGCTTCCGTATGGCTGACAGGTACGGTTACTCACGGTTCCAAACTGATTCTTACTTTAAAATTGTTTGGCTACAATTTCCGTTTCCAGCCTTCCGAATTTGTAAAGCTGTCCATGGTATTCTTCATGGCGGCATTATTTGCCCAGAAAAAGAATAAATTAAGATATCTGCTCGGCGTATTGTTCATGTTCGTACATATCATGCTTTTGGTAATTACAAAAGACCTGGGATCCGCGGGAATTTATCTTGTTACCATGGTATTTATGCTGTTTTGTGCATCGTGTTCTCCCTTCGTGCTTCCTGCGGGAGCGGCGGCATCGGCCGGAGGATTTTACTTTGCCTACAAGGAATTCGCACATGTCAGAATTCGTGTCAAAACATGGCTCAATCCTTTTGAAGACGTGGAAAATACAGGCTGGCAGCTTTCGCAGTCCCTCTTTGCAATCGGTACCGGCGGATGGTTCGGCATGGGTCTGTTCCAGGGATATCCGAAATCGATTCCGTACGTGGAAGAGGACTTTATCTTTTCGGCAATCGGCGAAGAGATGGGCGTACTGTTTTCCGTTCTTTTAATCGCACTTTATCTTTGCACGGCACTTCATATCATTCGTTACAGTTACCGTGTAAAATCGACATTCCATCAGTATCTGCTGTTCGGATTTGCCGTATGCTTTGCGGTTCAGGTATTTGTAACCATCGGCGGCGGTACCAGACTGATTCCTTTGACCGGTGTCACATTGCCGTTAATCAGTATGGGTGGTTCGTCACTTTCGACGACGTTATTAATGTTCTCGATTATCCAGAGTATTTACGTAAAGGAATTCGATTATAAGAATCTTTCCAAACAGAAAGTCAGTGCAATCGAAGAAGAGGAAGACGAAGAATTCTTAAGCGACGATGACGACGAGTACGACGATGACGAGTATGAAGACGACGAATACGAAGATGATGAGTACGAAGACGATGAAACGGAAAACAACGAATTTTACGAAGATGACGAAGATCGGGATTTGTACGATGAATATTTAGGCGATGATGAGGAAGAGGACATCGAAGGAATCATCGCATCCGAGAGTGATATCGCGGAAGGCGAAGACGATGAAGCCGATGAAACCGAGGAACAAAAAGACCTTCTTGCTTCCCCGACCGTGGATCTGACCGTGGTGCAAAAGGAAATGAAGAAGAAAGAAATGATTGAGGATTTTAACTTTGAAGATATCTGAAGTTAAGAAAAAAACGAATAAGAATGCGCAAAACAGGAACAAAAAAGAGAATCGCAGTAACGATCTGCCGAAATTCGGAACGAAAGAATATTTTATTGCGCTTTTAAAATCTCCGCAATTCTGGACCGGACTGATTCTGTTTGCCATGTTTGCGGCACTGATTATTAACATTGTTTTCTTTGTCGGAAACAAGAGTTACGACATCATTGCGGATGAGCACAATCCACGTCAGGCGCTTTTGGGAAATCAGAACATTCGCGGCAACATTCTTTCCGCAAACGGCGAAATTCTTGCCGCGACAAATGTTGTCGGCGAAGAAGAAACCCGTATTTATCCGTACGGCGATTTGTTCTGTCACGTAGTCGGATTCTCCACAATGGGTAAAACCGG
>CADCOL010000251.1 GCA_902803015.1 uncultured Lachnospiraceae bacterium
ATAAAAAAAGTCGCCTCCTTTTCGCACTTTTAAAATTCAAGTGAGACAAGCGGTGACTGTACACTCTCCCGTGTGTGTCCTAAATCGGTACATAACTTAAGATTTATTCCGACTTCATACCGTCTCGGACTGGACACGTCGTTTCTACCTTTTGTAGACTTAATGTTTTGTACAGTGACTTGTCGCCAGTATCTTGACTTGACATTCGCTCCCCGCAAAAACCTGCAGGACTTACCCTGCAGCAACCTTGCGGATCCTCACTATCATGCCACAGCAAGAGTTATTTTATTATGTATTGCTAAAATTTGCAAGCATTTTTTTGCATTTTTCACAAATTTCAAAAAAATAGTGCCCGGCATCTTCGCCGGACACTATATACAGGGTCGTTTTGAAACTTCTTATCTGTAAGCTGCTACTACCCGCGCAACCCTTGAACCGATAACGATAGCAGTTGCTACTACAGAAACAATGATTCCGACAATACCGAGAATAAAGCCAAGCTTTGCCTGTCCGTTCTCAGGATCATCTTTCTTTGCAAGACTGCCAAGGATGATTGCTGCTACACCAAAAGGAAGTCCGCCTCCGCAAAGACCTACAACTACGCTGACAATACCGAAAATCTGGGAAAGCAGAGCTTTAACATTTTTTTGTCCGTCCATTTTCTAATTCCTCCCTATTATAATACGTAACTAATTCAATTAATAATTTGTTAATGATTCGTCCAGTTTTGAATTTTACTATGGATTGTCGGATTTTGCAAGTTTTATCTTGCGAAAAGGACTACTTCTCTTGCACGAGCCATTTGTTTCCTATATTATATTAGGGACAACCAATGCTACCCGGCATACTTTTATTCATTTTGTCGGTTATAATAAGGAAAACACTATGTGGATTGCTGATCAATGGAAAGATTATGAGGTGCTTGCTACCTCATCGGGGGAAAAACTGGAGCGCTGGGGCGATTATCTTCTGGTTCGTCCGGATCCCCAGGTCATCTGGCAGACGCCGAAGAAACATTCCGGCTGGAAAAAATGCAACGGTCATTACCACCGCAGTGCTAAGGGCGGCGGCGAATGGGAATTCCATAATCTTCCCGAAGAATGGGAGATCGGATATCGGGACCTGACCTTCCGCTTAAAGCCTTTCAGTTTTAAACATACCGGGCTTTTCCCGGAACAGGCCGTTAACTGGGATTGGTTTTCTTCTATAATAAAGGAGAAGATTTCAAAAGATCCTGACCGGCCGTTTAAAGTGTTAAATCTCTTTGCTTATACAGGCGGGGCTACTCTTTCCGCCGCGGCGGCAGGCGCACAGGTTACGCATGTGGACGCTTCCAAAGGAATGGTTCAGTGGGCAAAGGAAAACGCCGTTGCATCCGGTCTCGGCGATGCGCCGATCCGCTGGCTTGTGGACGACTGTGTCAAGTTCGTCGAGCGGGAAATCCGAAGAGGCAATCATTACGACGGAATCATCATGGATCCTCCCTCTTACGGTCGGGGACCGAAAGGGGAAATATGGAAAATCGAGGACAGCATTTTTCCCTTTATCGAGTTAACCGCACAGCTGCTTGATCAGGATTCGTCATTTTTGCTGATCAACTCATATACAACGGGACTGCAGCCGGCTGTACTTACCTATATGATTAACACGGCAATTGTTCCGACTTTCGGCGGCTCGGTAGAAAGCTCCGAAATCGGACTTCCGGTCAAAAGCGACGGATTGGTACTTCCCTGCGGTGCCAGCGGAAGGTGGATTAAATAGGAAACAACCACAATGATTTTTATGATTTGTTAATAAATCATTGCAAAATAAATCATTTCATTATATATTTGAAGATGTGGACGAAATATCACAGTCTTTAATCTGAAAAGGAGGATTCAATAATGGACGGAAATTTCAATAACAACGATGTAGTTACGAATTATGAAGAACCGAAGGCAGCAGGTACCATCTTGGGCAAGCTTTCCTTCATCTTCGGTATTGTAGGTTTGGTATGCTCAATCTCCATCTGCTGCTCCGGTTTAGGCTTTCCTTTCGGTGTAGCTGCTTTGGTTCTCGGTATCATCGGAAAGAACAAAGACTCTGAAGACGGAAAGGCAAAACTTGGTTTCATCTTCGGTATCATCTGCCTTGCACTTGCATTAGCAGGAACCATCTTAAGCCTTACCCTGAATGTTGGCAGCAGCGTTATGCAGTACATGAACAGGTAATTCAATTAAAATGTAAAATGAAAGAGACCTCATCTCGAGGTCTCTTTTTTTGTCTCATAAAACCGTCAATCCGAATCCCACAAACAGGATATTCCGTATCACCCATTGCGCCATCAGCAGAATCAGATCTGCGTAAACCAG
>CADCOL010000252.1 GCA_902803015.1 uncultured Lachnospiraceae bacterium
TCCATGATCGGCTTGTACGCCGGGCGGATGATTTTACCGTTGTTTGCAAGCTCTTCCATGCGGTGAGCGCTCCAGCCGACGATTCTTGCGATGGCAAACATCGGTGTAAAGAGTTCGAGCGGAAGACCGAGCATGTTGTAAATGAAGCCGGAATAGAAGTCGACGTTAATGGAAACGCCCTTGTACATTTTACGTTCGGAAGCAATGATTTCCGGAGCGAGACGTTCCACCATCGAGTAAAGAGCAAATTCGTCATCCAGACCTTTTTCGTGAGAGAGAGCGGCAACATGTTCTTTCAGGATAAGGGAACGGGGATCGGATTTCGAATAAATCGCATGTCCGACACCGTAAATTAAGCCGGCATGATCGAATGCATCGCGGTGTAAGAGTTTCTTTAAGTATTCGGATACTTCGTCTTCATCCTTCCAGTCTCTGACTTCACGTTTCATTTCGTCAAACATCTGAACAACCTTGATGTTCGCTCCGCCGTGACGGGGACCTTTTAAGGAGCCGATGGCTGCCGCGATGGCAGAGTAGGTATCGGTCAGGGAAGACGTAACAACATGGGTGGTAAACGTGGAATTGTTACCGCCGCCGTGCTCCATGTGAAGAACGAGAGCGATGTCCAAAAGTTTCGCTTCAAGCGGCGTGTATTTGCTGTCCGGACGCAGAAGATGCAGAATATTTTCCGCTGTGGAAAGCTCCGGTACCGGAGGATGGATATAAAGGCTTTCTCCTTCGTGATAGTGGTTGTAAGCCTGATATCCGTAAATTGCAAATTCCGGGAAAAGCGAAATCAGCTGCAGACTCTGACGAAGTACGTTCGGAAGGGAAGTGTCGTCCGCACGGTCGTCATAGGAATACAGGGTTAAAACGCTTCTTGCAAGCGTGTTCATCATATCGGTACTCGGCGCTTTCATAATAATATCGCGCACGAAAGAAGTCGGAAGAGAACGGTAATTGCCGATCATTCCGCAGAAAATATCCAGTTCTTCTTTTGTCGGGAGTTTGTCGAATAACAAAAGATATGCCACTTCTTCGAATCCGAAACGATTCTCGGATGTAAAACCGGCAACCAGATCTTTTACATTGTAACCGCGATAGAAGAGTTCACCGTGAGTGGGAACCTGTTCGCCGTTAACGAGTTTGTTCGCGCGGACATCGGAAATGTGGGTAAGGCCCGCCAATACGCCCTTACCGTTTAAGTCACGAAGACCGCGTTTTACTTCATATTTGGCAAAAAGCTCGTTTTCAATAATGCTGGTTTCTTCCACGCGCTTTGCCAAAGACACGATTTCCGGTGTAATGACCGTTATATCGTCCGTGTTCTTCATAATTGCCATTTGTTTCCCCTTTTACATTTTTTTCTTTCGCAAGTTAAGTACATAAATTTTATCAAAAAACGGTTGACGTATCAAGAAATATTATGTGAACAATTTTTGAATGAAGGTACAATGAAAATAAAGTATATTTTCTTTGAAAACAGTTGATTTACATAACAACATTTGGTACAATAAAAGTGCCTCGAGATGTGGGCGTATCTAGTAATTTTGATCCTACATCACTTTAAACGGTAATCCTATACATTTGGCGGATGTCAGGCCTCACCGGATATCAGTGGAAGACAGCAAACCAAGTTGCGGACAACCACCTGGCTTACGGCTAGGAGTCAAAATACTAGATCTGCATTTCGGGCTCTTTCTTTGCACATTTGAGGAATAGGACTGTGAGAAGATTTTTTCAGAAAGCGTATTTTGAAATCCGTAAGTTCAGCTATATGTACAAAGAACTGGAAGTCTCGGCGCACGCTGCGGCCGCGAGCTTCTATTTATTTTTGTCCATAATCCCGTTAATCGGATTGTTTCTTACAATCATTCCGTATTCACCCATTACGCAGGACCAGCTAAGCAAGTTCCTGTCCCTGATTCTCCCGACGTCTTTGGATGCGTTTATTGACGCTGTGACGTTGCAGATGTACGGACAGGGACCTTTCTTTTTGATTGTCTCTGCGGTTGTTCTGGTATGGTCCGCAGGAAAAGGAATGCAGTCCATTACGAGAGGATTAAATGCCGTAAACGGTGTAAAGAACGAGAAAAGAAGTTTCTTCATCCTTCGCTTTGAAGCCTGTTTATATACCACAATTCTGGTCGTAATGATGATTTTAAGCGTTGCCGTCACATTTATCGGCAAATTTCTTATGACCAGAATCATGGACCAGACAGGCGTAAACTTAAAACTGTATATTAATTTGCTGGAAAACAGACATCTCGTTGAGTGGTTGATTCTGGCCGTATTTTTCAGCATTCTTTACGGACTGGTTCCGTATCATAAAAACTTTCCGCACAGAATGTGGCGCGGAGGTCTTTTTGCCGGTGTGACCTGTACACTGTTTTCCTGGGGATTTTCGTTTTACCTCGAACATTTCCACGGCTTTTCGATGTACGGCTCGATGGCAACAATTATGATTACAATGTTCTGGATTTTCGGATTTATGACATTTTTCTTTGCAGGGGCGCTTATTAATGTATTTTACTGGGATTATTCCGAACGCAGAAGAAACAAAAGATCGGGCGGACCGATTCGCGAAAGAGAGATTCTGACACGCGATATCGATAAATACGGCGTGGTAAACGCAAAAAGACGTCACAAAAAGAAAGCGAACAGGAACAGAAAAGACGAGATGCCGGAAGTGAACAAGGCATCTGCGGAAGCGCAAATTAAGGAAATATCACAATAAAGGAGTTATTCATGAAAAAGAGAAGTATCATCACAAGAGTATCCGTTGCACTGCTTGCGCTTGCAACGGTTGTTTCGTTCCCGGGGTGCGGAAAGAAAAAGACTTCCGGTCTGGTGGACGATGTTGCCAATTCCGAGAACGCAAAAAATGCGGTCTTTAAGCAGGCAAACAAGGTGGAGCTTGATTTTTTCCCAAATATGGTAAGAGTTGACGGCGATGATGTGATTTATTTTACATCGAATACGGGTTACTACGGCGGAAAATTCGGACCGGTCGGTTCCCTGGAAGTGGAAGATTCCCAAAACGCAGCGCCTGCGGATGAAGAGAATCACGATGCACCCGAAGACGGTGAAAATCCGGAAGACGGCGAGAATCCCGAAGACGGAGAGGGAGAAGGCGGGGACTATGAAGAACCTGCCGGACCTTCCTATACGGCAGCATGGGTTTTCGGTGATAAAGAAGGTAATGTCGGAAAAACTTTTACGTATTCTCCCGAGTGCGGAAATGCGGATGTATACGATTTTGCCGTATTGGAAGACGGCAATCTTTGTCTGCTTGAGAACCAATGGATCGATTCCGAAGACGGCGCCGAACTTCAGCGTGCAATCGTAATTGTTTCGAAAGACGGAAAAGAAATAAGCAGAAACGATTTACAGACGCAGTCCGACATGTACATGGACTGCATACAGATCCTTCCGGACGGCGGATTAATCTGCAGCGCCGAAGACGGAATTACGCTTTACTCGAAGGATGGAAAGAAAAAGGGCGCTTTAAAATTAAATGCGGATGAGTATGTATATAATCTGGTCTGCACGAAAAAAGGCGATGTTTACGCCATTATTCAGTTGGAGAGCGGAATGGAAGCCAGACCGGTGGATTTGGAGCATATGTCATTCGGAGCTTCCTTTGCATTCCCCCAGAGCGAATTTTACAACCTGATGATTGCGGATGGACATGATATTTACTCCAGAGGTCAGAACGGTATTTATGCATATGATTTCGACGGTGCGGTAACGACTCCGATTTTGAATTTCGTGGATTCCGATTTAAACCGTGATACGGTTATGAGTGCTGCCGTGATTGACCCCGAAACCATTTTCATCGTGGAAGAAGACCCGGATTCCGAAGAGGGCGGCATGATGAACAGCATTTACAAAAAGGTTCCGCCCGAACAGGTTAAGGATAAAACAATCATTACGCTTGGCGGTATCTATGTAAACGATTCCGATTTGCAGAGCATGATTATCAAATTCAACAAACGCAGTGACGAATACAGGATCCGTATCGTGGACTACAGCTCCTTAATTACGGACGGAGATTACGAAGCTGCGGAAAAACAGTTTAGAAACGATATCCTGACGAAATCCGGTCCGGACATTATTCTGACATCCGGTTTAAGCAACCCCAGACTCTACATGAAGAAAAAGGTGTTTGCGGACATGTATCCCCTGATGGCGGAGAATAATATCAGCAAGGACGACTTTCTCCCGAATGTACTTGAAGCCGGCTCAATGAACGAAAAACTGCTTATGTTTATCCCGAAATTCTATGTTCAGGGCTATTACATGAAGCAGAATCTGATTCCCGGACAGAACAGTGCATCTGTAAATGATATCCGCGCGCTGGAACAGAAATACAATTGCGAAGGCAAATCCATTCCGTATTGCAACAGGGAAGGCCTTATTTACAATGCGATTTACATGTCCGGCAAAGAGTTCTATGATCCGGACACCGGTAAATGCAACTTCGATTCCCAGGACTTCATCGATCTTCTGGAATGGGCCAAATCTTTCCCTTCCTCGGAAGACAGTACCGAGGAGACATATGATTACAATTATTCGGATCAGCGCGATATGTTCCATTCCAACAAGCTGCTCCTTACGGAAGTCGGACTCGGTTCATTCCGTAATTTTAATTCCACCGAGCAGGAACAGTTCGGAGAACCGATTGCATTCATTCCGTTCCCGAATTCCAGCGGAAACGAAGGCGGAATTCTCTACGAAGACAAGGCTTTTGCCATTGCGTCCCAGAGCAAGAACAAGGAAGCTGCTTTTAAGTTCATTATGTTGTTTATGGATGAAGAGTATCAGATGCCGGGCGAAACCGAATATTATGCATATGGCTTCCCTTCACTGAAGGCGGCATTCGATCAGGCCGGCGAGTACTCCAAGGAAAGAACCTACTGGATCGACCCCGAAACCGGAAAGAAAGAATATTACGACGAAACCTATTATGACGAAAAGACCGGCAAAGAAATTGTGATTAAGCCGATTTCCGATGACAGACTTGCCTACATCAAGGACAGAATCATCGCATGCAAGACACTTCGAAGCTTTGACCAGGAAATCATTAATCTGGTAAATGAAGAGGCGGCACCGTACTTTGCAGGTGAAAAATCGGCACAGGAAGTTGCAAACATCATTCAGAGCCGTGTCAGCATTTATGTAAGAGAAAATCAGTAGAAAAGAGAAAAAGAACGTAGTATAATAATGGTTTGGGCGGGCTTGTAAAGACTGAAGTAACCCGCAGGAGGAAATTATGCAGGAACAATTAAACGAGATTAAAGCGAAAGCGCTTTCGTTGATTTCCGCCGGAGACACTCCGGAAAAATTGAACGAAATCAAAGTATCCATTCTCGGAAAGAAGGGTGAACTGACCGCAATCATGAAGTCCTTAAAGGATGTTGCGCCCGAGGAACGCCCGAAGGTCGGACAGATGATTAACGATGCCCGTGCCGAGATTGAAAAGAATCTGGAAGAAGCAACTGCAAGATTGCAGGCACAGCTTCGCGATGCCAAATTAAAGGCGGAAGTCATCGATGTTACGCTTCCTTCCAAGAAGCCTGTCATCGGTCACAGACATCCGAACAGCATTGCACTCGAAGAAGTGGAGAGAATCTTTATCGGACTCGGTTACGAAGTTTGTGAAGGCCCCGAAATCGAAAAAGACTATTACAATTTTGAGGCACTTAACATTCCTGCGGATCATCCCGCAAAAGATGAACAGGATACATTTTACATCAATGCGGACATGCTGCTTCGTACGCAGACTTCCTCCACGCAGATTCATGCAATGGAGAACGATAAGCCGCCCATCCGTATTCTGGCACCCGGAAGAGTATTCCGTGCCGATGAAGTGGATGCAACCCATTCCCCTTCCTTCCATCAGATCGAAGGACTGGTTGTCGACAAGAACATTACGTTTGCCGACCTGAAGGGTACGCTGGCTGAGTTCGCAAAGGAACTTTTCGGAGAAGATACCAAGGTAAAATTCAGACCGCATCATTTCCCTTTTACCGAGCCTTCCGCGGAAATGGATGTTTCCTGCTTTAAGTGCGGCGGCAAGGGATGCCGTTTCTGTAAGGGATCCGGCTGGATTGAGATTCTCGGCTGCGGCATGGTTCATCCCAGAGTTCTGGAAAAATGCGACATCGACCCGAAGGAATACACCGGTTTCGCATTCGGTGTGGGACTCGAACGTATCGCATTGTTAAAATATGAAATCGACGACATGCGTCTGCTTTATGAGAACGATGTGCGTTTCCTGAATCAGTTTTAGTAACTGATACAATACACATCATAGTTTGGACGAAAGAGGATATTACGAATGAATACAGCATTATCTTGGATTAAAGCATATGTTCCGGAACTTGAATGCACGGATCAGGAATACACCGATGCAATGACCTTAACCGGAACGAAAGTGGAAGGCTTCGAAAGACTCGACAAGAATTTAAAAGACATTTATGTCGGCAAAATTCTTTCCATCGAAAAACATCCCGATGCCGACAAACTGATTGTCTGTCAGGTTGATTTGGGCGATAAACAGCTTCAGATTGTTACCGGCGCACCGAACGTGAAGGTTGGTGACAAGGTTCCCGTCGTTATTGACGGCGGTAAGGTGGCAGGCGGCCATGACGGCGGTCCGTTACCCGAAGACGGTATTGAAATCAAGAACGGAAAACTCCGCGGCGTGGAATCCTTCGGTATGATGTGTTCCATCGAGGAACTCGGTTCCGACCGCAATTTCTATCCCGAAGCGCCGGAGTACGGCATTTATATTTTTCCCGAAGATACACCGGTCGGTGCGGATGCCATTGAAGTATTGGGACTTCATGATACGGTATTCGAGTATGAAATTACTTCCAACCGTGTGGATTGCTACTCGGTTCTCGGTATTGCAAGAGAAGCGGCAGCAACCTTTAAAAAGCCCTTTGTTCCTCCTGTTGTAAACGTAAAAGGAAACGGCGAGGACGTAAACAATTACGTATCCATCGAAATCGAGGACAAGGATCTCTGCCCGAGATACTGCGGAAGAGTTGTCAAGAATATCAAGTTCGGACCTTCTCCCGAGTGGATGCAGAGAAGACTTGCAAAGAGCGGAATCCGTCCGATCAACAACCTGGTTGATATCACAAACTACGTAATGGAAGAGTACGGCCAGCCGATGCATGCATTTGATTTATCCACGATTCACGGCGGAAAAATCATTGTAAAGCGTGCCGAGGACGGAGCCAGATTCGTTACGCTTGACGGTCAGGAAAGAACGCTCGACAAAGACATTCTGATGATTAACGATGCGGAAGGCCCCGTAGCAATCGCGGGTATCATGGGCGGCGAGAATTCCATGATTACCGAGAACGTTACCACGGTACTTTTTGAGTCTGCCGCATTTAACGGTGCAAACATCCGCAAGAGTGCAAAGCGTCTCGGCCTTCGTACCGATGCTTCCGGTAAATTCGAAAAGGGCGTGGATCCCAGAAACGCACTCGATGCCATCAACCGTGCCTGCGCACTTGTGGAAGAACTCGGCTGCGGTGAGGTTGTGGACGGCGTTGTGGATGCCAAAGCACCTTTAAAAGAACTCCGTACGATTCCTTTTGAACCCGAAAGAATCAATGCCATGCTCGGTACCGATGTGAGCGTGGATGAGATGATGACGATTTTTGATCGTCTGGAATTAAAATATGACAAAGAGACGAATCTTCTTACGATTCCTTCCTTCCGTCAGGATCTGGAAGGCTTCTGCGATATCGCCGAAGAAGTTGCAAGATTCTACGGCTACGACAAGATTCCGGTTACCCTGCCGGCGGGCGGTAATGCAGGCGGATTGTCCTACAAGCTTCGTATTGAACAGAAGTGCCGTGACATTGCGGAATACTGCGGATTCTCCCAGGGAATGACTTATTCCTTCGAAAGCCCGAAGGTATTCGATAAACTGCTTCTTGCAGCGGATGCAACCGAAAGAAATGCGATTACGATTTCCAATCCTCTGGGAGAGGATTTCTCCATCATGAGAACCCTTCCCTTAAACGGAATGCTGACCTCGCTTTCCACGAACTTCAACAGACGCAACAAGAACGTAAGACTTTATGAGCTGGCAAACATCTACATTCCGAAGGAACTTCCGCTTGTGGATTATCCGGATGAAAGAATGCAGCTTACATTCGGATTCTACGGAGACGGCGATTTCTTCACGATGAAGGGCGTTGTGGAAACGCTTCTTAGCGGACTCGGCGCAAAGAAAAGAGAAGAGTACGATCCCGCATCCGGCAAACCGTTCTTACATCCCGGTCGTCAGGCAAACATTATTTACGACGGTGAAGTAATCGGCTATCTTGGAGAAGTTCATCCCGCGGTTTGCGATAATTACGATATCAAGACACGTGTATATGTGGCGGTTCTCGATATGCCGAAGATTCTTCCGGTAACTTCCTATGACCGCAAGTTTGAAGGCATTGCCAAGTTCCCTGCGGTAACCAGAGACATCAGTATGGTTGTTCCGCGTACGGTTCTTGCCGGACAGATTGAGAAGATTCTTTCCCAGCGCGGCGGTAAAATCCTCGAGAAGTTCGAACTCTTCGATATTTACGAAGGTGAGCAGATTGATAAGGATCATAAGTCCATGGCATACGCATTGTCCTTCCGTGACAAGACCAAGACTCTGCAGGATGAGGATGTCAATGCAGCCATGAAGAAGATTATGAACGGACTGGAAAGCCTCGGAATTGAACTTCGTAAATAAAAGTTGTTATAATACGGTTAATAATTAATTTATTAAAAATATCACAAAAGAAATATCACACAAAGAAAGGGGAATTATTATGGATGGTAATTCTACTAACGTAACACCTGAAGTAGCAGTAACACCCGATGTTGCTCCTGCAACTCCCGTAGCTCCGGTTGCTCCCACTCCCGATGAAGTGGCAGCACAGGCTGTAGCATCAATGCAGGCAGCACAGGCAGCGGCAGCGGCTCAACCCGGAGCAGCAGCAGTTCAGCCCGGAGCAGCAGCACCTCAGATGGGATTGGCGGCAGCACCGGAGGCAGCGGCAGCACCTCAGCCCGCACCCGAAGTTGCACCTCAGCCCGCACCTGCACCTCAGCCCGCACCGGCACCTGAAGTTGCACCCGCACAGGCTGCGGCAGCACCGAAAAAAGAACTTACTCCGGAAGAGCAGGCAAAGAAGAAAAAGAAAATCATTATCGGTGTAGTCATCGGATGTGTGGCAGCCGTTGTTGCTTTGATTTTCTTAATCTTATTGATTTCGATTCTTACCGTATTCAAGAAACCGAAGATTAACTTAAACAAGTATGTTGTTGTTAACTATGAAGGTTATGAAGGACGCGGTCGTGCAAACGCAGTCATTGATTACGCTAAACTTCGTTCCGACTACAACAACAAGATTAAGATTAAGAGAAAATATGCAGATACCATGCGTTTGAACTACTTCGGATATGCAAATGCTACCGATGCACAGATTGGTATGGAATACTTCTGTGATTCCCTTCGTTTAAATGTTGAACCTTCCAATTCGCTTCACACCGGCGATGAAGTTCAGATTACCTGGGATATCGATGATGCAGCAATTACCGAGTATTGCAAGGTTAAAATCAAACACAAAGATTTTACTTCCAAGGCTGAAGGATTCAAGCAGGCCGGCTTGTTCGATCCGTTTGAGTTCATCACCTTATCCTACAGTGGTATCGCACCGAACGGATATTTGAATATCGAGAAAGACTACAGCAACGAAATGGTAGATTACATTTCCTATCAGGCAGACAGATACGACAATCTTTCCAACGGAGATAAAATCACCATTAAGATTACCATTGGCAACGAAGACAGTTTTGCTGATCGTTTCGGCGCACTTCCCAATGTAGAAGAGAAAGAGTATGTGGTTGAAGGACTTCCCGCATATATTCAGAGCGCTTCCGAACTCGGTGACGAGAATGTCAACAAAGTAATCGCTCAGGCAAACGACGCAATCAAGGCGAAGTACAGAAGAGAAGGTTCCAGATACTCCGTAGGATACAATGTTGAATCCGTACAGTATGTAGGAAACTATTTCTTAAAGCCGAAGGCAGGCAACGGTCGCAACGGTAACGTAATTTACTTCGTATTCAAAGTAAATTACAGTATCAATTATCGTGAAGAGAGCGGTCAGTATGGTACTTACGTAGCCATGAAGTATTCCGATATCAAGAATCTTCCGGAAGAAGGCGTTGTAGTTAACGTTATGGATTATTATATTGATGCTCCTTCCTGCATGGTAGAAGATGGTGTGGTTGTATCCGACAGCTTCTACTTATACGGATATCGTAGTCTGGATGATGCATTCGATAAGATTGTTATGAACAACATCGAAAACTACGAGTACGAGAAGAACATTACCGAATAAGGGATTACTAACGTATGTTAAAGCCCCGCCGGCACTGCAGGCGGGGTTTTTGTTTGCCGCCGCGGGAGATTCGTTGTATAATATGCCTTGGGTTTTTCCCAAATAATTCAAGAGAGGTGTAAATGCATGAAAAACAAAAATGTATGGTTGAAATATAACAAAACGCAGTTAAACAGGCTGGATACATTCTGCGAAGATTACAGGAATTTTATCTCCGATTGCAAAACGGAACGTGAGTGTACGGATTATATCGTAAATGACCTGGAGAATGCAGGATTCGTATCTTTGAAATCCTGCCTGGATTCCAAAAAGAAATTAAAAGCAGGAGATAAAATCTATGCGGTCAATCGCAATAAAGGCGTTCTGGCATTCCGCATCGGAAAACTTGCGCTTGAAGAAGGTATGAATATTCTGGGTGCGCATATTGACTCCCCGAGACTGGATGTAAAGCAGAACCCCTTATATGAGGACGGCGGTTTTGCTTATCTTGATACGCATTATTACGGCGGCATCAAGAAATACCAGTGGGTTACGCTTCCTCTTGCCATTCACGGCGTTGTTGTAAAGAAGGATTTGACGACGACAATCATTAACCTGGGTGAGGAAGATGACGATCCCGTATTCTTTATTTCAGATCTTTTGATACACCTTTCCCAGGAACAGCTTGAAAAGAAAGCATCCAAGGTAATTGAAGGCGAAGCACTGGATATTATAGTCGGAAACAAGCCGGCCGGAACCGCTGCGGATGCAAAAACCGCAAAGGGCGCGAAAGCAAAGGACGAAGAAGAATCGAAAGCAGAGAAAGAAGCGGTAAAGAAGTCTGTTCTTGCTCTTTTGAAAGAATATTACGATATCGAGGAAGAGGATTTTCTCTCCGCAGAACTTGAAATTGTGCCTGCGGGCAAGGCAAGAGACTGCGGCTTTGACCGAAGCATGATTATGGGATACGGTCAGGATGACAGGGTTTGTTCCTATCCTTCCTACAGAGCATTAATCGATGCACCCGCATTGAGCCGTACCGCATGCTGTATTCTTGTGGACAAGGAGGAAATCGGTTCGGTCGGTGCGAGCGGAATGACTTCATTTTTCTTTGAAAATACGGTAGCCGAAATCCTTGCTCTTACGGGAGATACCGACGAACTGACACTTCGAAGATGCCTGTCGAATTCCAATATGCTTTCTTCCGATGTATCGAGTGCATTCGATCCGACTTACGCATCCAGTTTCGATAAAAAGAATGTGGCTTATCTCGGTAACGGTATGGTTCTTTGCAAATTCACGGGTGCCAGAGGCAAGTCCGGTTCCAATGATGCGGATGCGGAGTATCTGGGTAAACTGCGTGCGATTTTTGACAAGGACGATGTCAGCATCCAGCTTGCGGAACTCGGAAAAGTCGATCTGGGCGGCGGCGGAACCATCGCATACATTCTTGCCAAATACGGCATGAACGTAATCGACTGTGGTGTTGCGGTACTTAACATGCATGCACCTTACGAAGTCACCTCGAAGGCGGATATTTACGAAACCTATCGCGGATATTTAAGCTTTTTGAAAAATATGTAATTTCAAGTGAACATGGATACGGTTATGACACTTAAAAAATCAGATTTTTACTTCGACCTTCCCGAGGAACTGATTGCGCAGGATCCGCTCGAAGACAGAAGTTCGTCAAGATTATTGCATTTAAATAAAAATACGGGTGAGTTTTCCCATCATATTTTCAAAGAAGTTCCGACTTTTTTAAAACCCGGAGACTGCCTGGTTTTGAATAATACCAAAGTAATTCCGGCAAGGCTTTACGGAACCAGGGAAGGCACCGGAGCGGTCGTGGAATTTCTGCTTTTAAAGCGTCTGGAAGGAGATGTCTGGGAAACACTTGTAAAGCCCGGGAAAAAGGCAAGAGAGGGCATGCGTTTTTCCTTCGGAGAAGGAAAGCTGAAGGCCGAAATCGTAGGCATTGCGGACGAAGGAAAGCGCCTTGTGCATTTTGAATACGAGGGAATCTGGGAAGAAATTCTCGATGCTCTCGGAGAAATGCCGTTACCTCCTTACATTACGCATAAACTTCAGGATAAAAACCGTTATCAGACTGTTTATGCCAAATACGAAGGCTCTGCGGCAGCACCGACGGCGGGATTGCATTTTACCAATGCGCTGCTGGACGAAATCCGTGAAATGGGCGTGGATGTGGTTTTTGTAACGCTTCATGTCGGACTCGGAACGTTCCGTCCGGTGAAGGAAGAAAATATTTTAGATCACCATATGCATTCGGAATACTATGAAGTAACGGCGGATGCAGCGAACCGGATTAATGCCTGCAAAGAGCGCGGCGGAAGGGTAATTTGCGTCGGAACGACTTCCTGCAGAACCCTGGAAAGTGCCGCAAACGATGAGGGAAAAGTGATAGCGGGATGCGACAATACGGAGATTTTTATCTATCCCGGATATAAATTCAGGGTTTTGGACGGACTGATTACGAATTTCCACCTGCCGGAATCCACGCTGATTATGCTGGTTTCCGCACTGGCAGGCCGTGAACACGTGCTTGCGGCATACGAAGAAGCCATAAAAGAACGGTACCGGTTCTTTTCGTTCGGGGATGCGATGATAATTCTTTGATGTGAGGGTTATTTGGATATTTTGTAGATATCGACATAGGATGTGCCGATGATGCCGTTATTGATCCGGCACTCTGCGGAGAATCCCCGGGAAAGCACGATTTCTTTGAATTCGTCAGCACTTTCGGGAGAAATGATTAACCAGTAAACAGTGTTTTCTTCCAATTCGGGAAAATCTTCGGGGGTTACAAGTTCGTGAGAAACGCCGGGATAATAATAATCCGAAAGGGTCCAGTCCATGTTCTGATGGTTGGTCAGGATCCGGTCGGTATCCTGCATATCGGAAGTTACCGAGAGCGTGGCTTTTAAAAGCTCGTTTTCGAGCATGTCTTTGCGGATAATTTCAAGAGATCCGGAATAGGATGAAATAACAATAACAACAAGGACGAGGGCAGCAAGAATGCTTCGTCCTTTTATTTTTGCATTTGAGATAAAATATCCGAGCAGGAACCATGCGATGACGCAGACAGGATAAAGATATCTCGTGATGAACAGGGGGCGCACGATGCGGGAAACCATGATTCCGATGAACATGGTTCCGAAGATGGCAAGAAATCCGGCCGCAACCCAAAAGATGTCGTTTGTTTCGCTTTTAGTATTTTCGCGAGGCCCTTTCTTTATGAAAATCAGATTTCCGATTACAAACAAAACCGCGCTCGCAAGCAGAATTCCGAACAGAACCAGACTCAGTTTTCCTGCGAAAATGTATTCAAAGCATTCCCTTAATGTCGGAATCCACATCATCCAAAAATCATCGGAAGTACGTTTGAATGTGGTAAACAAAACAAAGAACCACGGAAGATAGCATACTATTGCGGCAACCGAAGAAATCAGGGTTTTCAGACCGTATTCTTTTCTTTTTATGATGGAATAAACGATTAAGAAAAGATAGAAGAACGAAATCATTACCAGGCAGTAATAATGCGTATATGCGGCAGCAACGCAGGCAGCCGTAAAAAAGATATAATCCTTTGTTTTATGTTCTTCGAGAATTCTTTGAAGAAAGAGAAAGGAAGTTAAGACAAACAATGCGCCGAAAGAATACATACGGACTTCCACATTGTACGTAAATGTATTGGGCAGAAGCGAAGCACAGGAGATCAGAAGAAACGATGTGATGAAGCCGAATTTGCGCTCAATATAAGTAACGGAAATTGCGATTACACCAAGATACGCAAGGAATGAGACGAGGTGATAAGCCCATCCTTTAAAGCCGAAAACGGTGCAGAACAATTTTACCAGTATGTAATAAAGGGGAGGATGTACGTCGGCGGCCGTTTCACGGAACATGTCGAAAACGTTCATTTTGGCCAACAGAATCGTATAGGCTTCGTCACCCCAGAAATAATTGTCGAAGATTCGAAGAAAATGCGGAATTACCAGAATTATCGCATAGATGCACAGCAAAATCTGCCATTTGTGTTTTTTCAGAAATTCCGTCATTTGAAATCCTTTCCTGTGACATGAACCGATATAATGAATTTCGGCTTACATTATAATATCACTTTAACGGGTGTTCGTCCATTTTATCCGCTGTATTTCACACATATAGCCTTGCAAGGGGACAAATATTTGATATAATAATTATTGTGCCGTGAAACGGCAGCTAAAAATAAGTGAATCAATAAATCAATATAAAGGAGAAACAATATGGGATCATTTGTTGAACACATCAAAGAAAAAGCAAAAGGCGCAAAGAA
>CADCOL010000253.1 GCA_902803015.1 uncultured Lachnospiraceae bacterium
CACAAATCCTCAAAAATTGAAAAGCCCGAAGCCCTGTAAAATCAAGGCTTCAGGCTCTCAAATGTGCCGTGCGTTAGAGGATTCGAACCCCCGACCTTTTGGTCCGTAGCCAAACGCTCTATCCAGCTGAGCTAAACGCACACTTTTTCACGCAAAGAGTATTTTATCCCACGTACCGGGAAATGTCAAGGCAAATCTTGACTCTTCGGATTATCTGCCTGTCTGTGGCTCCGAATAAAGTCCCAAAACCTCTCTGTTTACCCTGTTGATTACATGCTTCTTGTCGCCGCTCCACAAAGGCGCCGTAAGAATTCTTTTGTCTCCGTCTCCGGTCAGCCGGTGAATGACCACATTCTCCGGAATTATCTTCACGCATTCCTTAAGAATCTCTATGTATTCATCTTCGGAAAGAACGCTTACCTTCCCGGCCAGATATTCCTTCTCCAGATCCGTTCCCTTCAGAATGTGAAGAAGCTGCAGTTTGATACCGTTCGTGCCGCTTTCGCAAACATAACGCACGGTTGCAAGAATATCTTCCAGACTCTCCCCCGGCAATCCGATAATGACGTGTGTAATCACTTCGATATTCCGCCTTTGAAGCTGCTCCAAAGCCCTGTCATATACCGCAAGCGGATACCCCCGTCGGATATATTCCGCCGTCCGTTCATGAATTGTCTGAAGTCCGAGTTCCACCCAGACCGGCTTAATCCGGTTCAATTCTTCCAGTAAATCAAGCACATCCTCCGGCAGACAGTCCGGTCTTGTCGCCACGGAAATCGCCACAATATCGGGATGCATGATTGCTTCGGTAAAAAGGCTCCTCAACCGTTCCGCATCCGCATAGGTACCCGTATAAGCCTGAAAATATGCAATATACATATTGCCCCGGTATTTACTCTCTACCAGCTTCTTTCCGTTCTCAATCTGTTCGGTTATGCTTAATTCCCTGCTCTGGGCAAATTCGCCACTGCCTCCCGCAGAGCAAAAAATACACCCGCCCGTCCCCAGCGTTCCGTCGCGGTTCGGACAGGTGAAGCCTCCGTCCAATGAAATTTTATATACCTTGCCCCCGAATCTCGAGCGCAGATAATCATTCAAAAGCAGCATATCTTTTTCGTGCAATCTCATTGTTTGCATCAGCATTTACGGCATCTGCATTTACAGAATTTAAAGCATCTGACGAATGCTGCGTTTATAATCCAAAAACTCCTCCGTCAGAAGAAAATCCTGATTCCTCGGTTTTTCTCCGGAAATCACGATTTCTTCGGACAAAACTGCCGGTGAACCTTTCATAATCCGGATCCGGTCCGAAATCAGAATGGCCTCGTCGATATCATGTGTTATAAAAATCGTCGAAAGCTTAATCTCTTCCATTACCTGCAGATACCATTCCTGCATGGAGGTACGGGTCAGGGTATCCAGTGCGCTGAACGGTTCATCCAAAAGAGCAACTTTGTTTCCCTGCAAAAAGGTCCGAAGAAGCGCCGCACGCTGTCGCATTCCGCCCGATAACTGTGCGGGGTACTTATACTCAAATCCCTGCAGACCAAACTGTGCAAAATGCTCCTGCGCCTGTTCTCTGGCTTCTTTTTTCTTAACGCCTTTCAACACCAGGGGCAGCGCCACGTTGTCAATAACATACTTATGCGGAAGCAGTAAATCCTTTTGAAGCATGTAGCTTAAATAACCGGTCTTTCCGGTAATATCCGTCCGGGAGCCATCATTCTCATTCTGCACCAGATATACTTTTCCCTCGTCCGGTTTCGTCAGTCCGGAGAGTATGTTAAAAAGCGTTGTCTTGCCGACACCGCTGATTCCAAGCAGGCAAAGCAGTTCTCCTTCTTCCAGGGAAAAGGAAATATCGGAAAGAACCGCCTTGTCGCCGTATGATTTACTGATGTGCTCTCCAAAGAGTATTTCGCTCATGGTTAAACCTGCTGTCCCTCTTTATATCCGCCCATTATTTCGGCAGATAATCGTTTGTAAAACCGGTATCCGCAGGAATCTCCTCTGTCAAATCGTTCTCGTAAAGCCATGCAAAGAATGCATTCCATCTTACGGGATCAATATATCCCCAACGATCCACTTCTGCTTTATACTGTCCGGAAATCCACTCCTGACTTTCTTTTACCAGTTCCTCATCAAGTTCCGGAACCTGCTTACAAAGAATCTGTGCTGCCTCATCCGGATTCTCGATTGCGAATTCATATCCTCTTTTGCATGCTGTAAGGAAGCCGGATGCCGCCTTCGAATTGCTTTCGAGATAATCGGTATTTGCAATGATTACCGGGCTGTAATAATCAAATTCCGGGGTAATATCCTTAAAATAAATCATGTTGGTATCCAGCCCCGCCTGTTTGCAGGAAATGCCGGCCCATGCATAATAAACCCAGATGGCATCAATATCCTGCTGCAATGCAGCCGGCTCGTTGTCAACATATTCGGGAATCAGATTGACCTTGGAAAAATCTCCGCCGTCCGCTTCCACGATATTCTGAAGCATTGCCTTTTCCACCGGCAGATCCCAGGTTGCGTAGTTCTTTCCTTCCAGTCCTTTCGGGGAATCGATTCCGTCCTCCTTTAAGGAAATGATACCGGACGTATTATGCTGCAGAATTGCCGCAACCGCTACCACAGGAACTTTTTCCTCGGAAGTCAGAATCGGAGGCATGTAGTCCTGAAAATCCACTCCGAACTGAGCCTTTCCGCTTGCTACCATTGCCGTTGCACCGTCTTCGGGCGGTTGTACAATCGTTACGTTTAATCCCTCGTCCGCAAAGTAGCCTTTTTCAAGCGCCACATAGAATCCCGTGTGATTGGTATTCGGTGTCCAGTCAAGAACCAGCGTAATGTTCTGGACCGGATCCAGCGGCGGAGATTCCGGCGTACAGGCAGCCAGGGATAATCCGAGTACGGCAACCGATGTCAGTGCCACTATTTTTTTCATGGTCTTTCGAATACTTTTTTTCATTTGTTTATCTCCTTTTTGTGTTTCTTTCTGTCGCTCTTTTCTTCTTCGGTTGCATATACCCACGGCATCGCAACGCGCTCAAGAATCTTTACAATGAAAATCAGCAATAAGCTTAATGCCGATACAATTACAATCACCGCGAACATTTTATCGTAGGACAGGGATTTCTTGACGCGTGTCATATAAACACCAAGTCCCACGAACCCGCCGAGCCATTCGGCAATCACCGCACCGACAACGGAATAGGAAACCGCAATCCGTAGTCCGGAGAAAAATTCGCCCATTGCACTCGGAAATTTGACATGCCGGAAAATCTGCCATCTGCCTGCGTTCATGGATTTCATCAGTTTAATCATGTCGGGGTCCGCCGACTGAAATCCCTGCAAAAGGCCCACCGCCATCGGGAAGAACGAAACCAGTACCACCAGAATAACCTTGGGCCAGATATCGTAATCAAACCACAAGATAAGAAGCGGAGCAATGGCAACCGGCGGAACCGTCTGGGTAAGCACCAGAATCGGATATAAGCCTTTTTTTACCAATGGGAAGGCATCCATAAGGGTTGCGCAGCCAAAGCCCATTAAAACGCCGATTACGAGTCCCAGAGCCGCTTCCAAAAGTGTGGCACCCGCATGGTGCATCAAAAGCGGCCACTGTTCCACAAGTGTCTTGCCGACATTCAGCGGGGAAGGCAGCATAAATCGCGGCACCCATTCCAGATACCAGGCAAGCTGCCAGATAATTAGCAAAACCAAAATCACCGCAACCGGTATAAAGTTTTCTTTTCCGGGTTTTTTCTTCATAAAGTATCGTGTTTATGATGTTTCGCCGTTTTTCTCTCAATCGTAAGCTTTTCGCCCTGCGGCTTGTATGTGATTTTTACATAGCTCATAACGGACGGTGCCCCGGCCTCGATTGCGATATACTGGCAGTGCTTAACGATTTCCATCAGTTCTTCGTAATCGCCTTCCATGGAGGTTTCACAGGGACCGACATAATACTCGACGCCCGTGCTTTTGATATAATCAATGACCTCATCCACAATACGTACGATTTCTTCGTCCTCGAGCACGGACGGTAAGACCTGAATGGCTACGTTCGCGTTTAATTTTTCCATCGTTTATTTCCTTTCCTGTATAAAAAACTGATTACCTTATTTCGGGCATGCACATAAAAAGCGCTTCCCTTTCACGGAAAGCGCCCATCAGCATTCTAAAATCATACTCCCTACGCCGGCATTATCCGGATCAGGTTCTGGGTTAACCCATAGGATTGACGATGTCCGCACCGTCTCTCAGCCTAACCAACTTAAGCACTCCCGTGACTTCAATCATTATAGGTTTGTAAAATAAATTTGTCAATCTCCCAGATATAAGTCTCCCCATACTTTGCGACAGAGATCCTTGCACATCTTCATGGAGAAGAGCGAGTCGTTTCTCGACAGAACATTGTTGCGGATTTCCTCGTCCGTATAATCCTTTAAGAATTTTACGTAGATTCTTTGATATCCTGCATTTACATCGATATGTGCAATGGTCGGCTCGATTCCGTAATCGTCGATGACAACATTGCCGTAATCGTCTCTGGTGATATCCACCTTTGCCATTCCGCCGATAACCTGCTCTCCGGTCCCGGGCTTCGTGGCACGCGTAC
>CADCOL010000254.1 GCA_902803015.1 uncultured Lachnospiraceae bacterium
CGAGACATTAAGCAAATATTCCATCGGACACGGCAGCGGCGTTGCGATGGGAATGGCGGTTTTGAGTGCGGCAATTCTTAGCGAAGAAGAATCGAATCGTTTAAACAAAGTGCTTGCAAAATACGATTTGCCGACCGTTCCGTCCTTTGACATTCATGAAATGGCGGCTCTTGCCAAAACGGACAAAAAGAGCCACGGAAATCTGATCCGCTCGGTATTGCCCGTCCGGATCGGAGAGGTCAGACTTCAGGACGTTACGGTGGAAGAGTGGGAAGAAATCGTTCGGAAAGGAATCGATAAACTGAAATGATGAGTTCAAAATACGGACAGGAATTACAAATCGAAGTATCCGGTGCATCCCATGCGCCCACGATTGAAATCGTTATGCGCGGAATTCCCGCCGGAGTCAAAGTGGACATGGAAGAAGTCCAGGCATTTTTAAACCGCAGAAAAGGCGGACAGAATGCTTATTCCACAAAACGCGCCGAAGCGGATACACCCCATGTGGAATCCGGACTGGATGAGACGCCAAAGGGATTTATTACAAACGGACAGCCTCTGAAGGCGGTATTCTATAATTCAAATACCAGATCTTCCGATTACGAGCAGATGCGGTATGTGCCGCGTCCTTCGCATGCGGATTTTACCTCGTATGTAAAATACGGCGATTCCATGGACCGCTCGGGCGGCGGAATGTTTTCCGGCCGTATGACGCTTCCGATCTGCTTTGCGGGAGCGGTAGCCATGCAGATTATGGAAAAGCGCGGGATATCGATTTTTGCCCATGTGGCATCCATCGGAAATATCAAAGACGATTCGTTTAATCCGGTTAATCCGGACCCGAATTCGGTTCCCCGAAAGGAAGGATATTTTCCTGCAATCAATAAATCGGCAAGGGACCGTATGGTCGGATATATGACTGCCTGTGCCGGTGACGGGGATTCGGTCGGCGGCAGCGTGGAATGCGCGATTACCGGTCTTCCCGCAGGCGTTGGAGAACCTTTGTATGACAGTATGGAAAGCACGATTGCGCATATGATGTTCGGAATTCCGGCAGTAAAGGGAATTGAATTCGGAAGCGGTTTTAAGTGCGGAACCATGAAAGGAAGCGAGTGCAACGATCCGTTTATCATTAAAGACGGCCATGTTGCAACCGAGACAAATCATTCGGGCGGAATTCAGGGCGGAATCAGTAACGGCATGCCCGTGATTCTCCGGGTTTGCTTTAAACCGACGCCCAGTATTTATAAAGAGCAGCGGACCGTAAACATGAAGGAACTGACCGAGACCACGTTAACACTGGCCGGACGTCACGATCCCTGCATTGTTCCGAGAGCCGTGCCCTGTGTGGAAGCGGCCTGTGCGATTGCGGTATACAATCTGCTTGTGAAGTATGATGAACAACAGGAAAAGGCTGCAATCGATTTGGAAAAAGCGCAGGAAGGCGACAACGGCGCCGTGCATAATATTGAGAGTCTCCGCGGTCAGATTGACTCCGTGGATACCGAACTTGCAGCGCTGATTTCAAAGCGCATGGATCTCGCCGGTCAGATTGCCGAAGAGAAAGTGAAAGCCGGTTTGCAGATTCAGAACCCCGGCCGCGAGGCAGAGGTTTTGGAACATGTTTCGAAGGTTGCCGGATTTGAGAAGGGTACATATGTCAAAGAGGTGTATAAATCCCTGATTGCACAGACCCGCAAATATGAGGAAGATTTTTAAAAAATGAAGTACGGACTGATTGGAGAAAAATTAGGTCACAGCTTCTCGGTTTCCATTCACAATTCGTTCGGAAACCCGGATTATGAGCTGCGTGAAATCCCAAGGGACGAATTGGATGCGTTCATGAAAGAAAGGGATTTTGCGGGCATTAATGTGACGATTCCCTATAAGCAGGATGTAATGAAATACTGCATTCTCGACGATGCCGCAAAACAGATCGGAGCGGTGAATACAATCGTGAACCGGAACGGTGTGCTGTACGGATACAATACCGACGCTTACGGGCTTTCCGCATTGATTGACCGTACGATGACGCCGGGATCGTCCACGCAGTTCGGGGATTCTTACAGCGCCGTGATTCTCGGTGCGGGAGGAACCTGCAAGACCGCGATTTATGTTCTGGAACAGAAACGCGTTTCTTCGATTTATGTTCTTGCAAGGGATACAAAAAAAGCGGAGGAAACCCTGAAAGGGAAGAATGTAACAGTGTTTCCCATAGAAGCAGGCTCTTATCCCGATTGCGTGAAAAATGCAAAAATTCTGATTAACACCACTCCGGTCGGAATGTATCCGAAGGCGGACGGAGTTCCTGTGGATTTGGATGATTTTACAAACCTTGAGTGCGTGTTTGACGTGGTATACAATCCGTTAACGACGAATCTGGTAGCGAATGCGAAGGCTAAGGGAATTTCCTCGGCAAACGGACTTTACATGCTTGTGATGCAGGCTTTGAAGGCGGAACTGCTTTTCTTTGAAGAAGAAGGTGGTTTACATAAC
>CADCOL010000255.1 GCA_902803015.1 uncultured Lachnospiraceae bacterium
AGCTGATGCTCGATTTCTTTTACCTTTCTTTCGGCAAGAAATGCCATCTCCGAAATCTGACCGCACATTTCAAGGTCATAAATTCCGAAGCCGTTCTGAATGGCTGCATACTGGCCTTTGATATTCTCCATACTTCTTTTGCTTTCACGCTTGCCGGAAACATTCGACGCACTCTTTCCCGTCATCACGTCAAGCGGCTGCATGAGGTACTGATCGTAAGGGGATTTCCCTTCTGCGTCAACGAGTTTTTCAAGTTCTTCCTGATTCTGAATCATCTGGAAGTATATTCCGCTGACATTCATAAGATAATCACGTTCTTTTTCCGGAGAATAATTCTCCATCACTTTTTGTTTTTCATATTCACAGTCCACAAGATAAGAAAGACCGGAGAAAAATTTATTAAGCGGAGCCAGTGCGGGCCCGAGGTTTTTAACGGTCTCATCATCCAGATTCTTCGGACCGTTGTGAACCATATGCATCATATTGGATAAATAGCCGTTCTCGGTTATGGCACGGGAAAAATCGCCCTTTTTGGTATCCATCATTTTGTTTATAAATGACAAATAACCGTCAAAGTGATTCACCTTTCCTTCTGATGTTTCAAGCATTTTATCCAGCTGCGCTTTTAATTCCGCCATCTTTTTCTCTGCTTTGGCGGCCGATTTAGCATCCTTAATTCCGGCAGTCGGATTGTCCGCAAAATACTTCTGGGTGCTCTCTTTCAACTGAGGATCAAACATCTCGATATAACCGAGAAATGCGCTCAGCGCATAATCATACTGATCCTTTGCTCCGTTTAATCCGTTTTTTCCTTCTGTAAAATAATTCTTCGGCATAACTGATCTCCTTATATAACTGATTTGAATCATTCATTTATTTCAAAACCGATATCAATATATTCCGCCCTGTCCAACAAATGTCCAACAACTGAATAAAGAATTTCCAAATTAAAGTAAAAAAGCTGCGCAGATAATGCGCAGCCTGTTATTTCAGCTTTTTGTCGGCCACGGAAGCTCCGTCGATTTCAAAGAGCGCATCCACAAATCTTGCGGAATCGAATTTCTGCAAATCGTCGATGCTCTCACCGACACCGATATATTTCACCGGAACATGAAGTTCGGACTGAATCGTTACGGCAATGCCGCCCTTTGCGGTGCCGTCCATTTTGGTAAGCACGATTCCCGTAAGCGGCGCTACCGAAGCGAATTCCCTTGCCTGGTTCAGTGCATTCTGACCGGTGGTTGCATCGAGAACAATTAAATTCTCGCGATGCGCATTCGGGAATTCACGATCGATGATCCGGTTCATTTTCTCAAGTTCCGCCATCAGATTCTTCTTATTGTGAAGACGTCCCGCCGTATCGATTAAAAGGACATCCGCATTCTTTGCTTTCGCGGAGGCGACCGAATCGTAAACCACCGAAGCGGGATCCGCGCCCTCATGTGCGGAAATCATTTCAACACCGGCACGTTTCGCCCATTCTTCGAGCTGTTCCGTTGCCGCGGCACGGAAGGTATCCGCTGCGGAAATGATTACTTTTTTGCCCTGCGATTTTAACTTCGAAGCAAGTTTTCCGATGGTGGTGGTCTTTCCGACGCCGTTGACACCGATTACCATTACAATCGACTGTTCTTCTTCGAATTTGTACTCGGCTTCGTCCACGCTCATCTGCTTCCAGATACTTCGAATCAGCAAAGCTTTGCATTCCGCGGGTTTGTGCACGCACTCGGAAATAACGTCTTCTTTCAGCCTTGCAATAATTTCTTCGGTAGCATTGACACCGATATCGCCCATGATGAGAACTTCTTCGAGTTCTTCGTAAAATTCATCATCGATGGTCTCGGCATCGTTAAACACCGTATCAATGTTATATACAAGATTCTTTCTGGTTTTGGTAAGACCTTCTTTTAATCTTGCAAAGAATCCCTTTTTTTCGGGTGTTTCCTCCCATGCGGGATTTAAAATGTTTTCTTTATTCTCTTCTTTATCTTTGTCTTTTTTAAAGCCGAACATAATTACCTCCGGTCGAATTGATAAGAATACTGTTCATCAAACTCGGGATTGTACATCGTACCGTCCTGTGAAGAATATACGTCTTCCTCTAACAGGTCATCCGGCATGTTACTTTCACGAATCCGGTTTACGATTGCAATCACAAAAGTCGTAACATTCATCGGAAGGACAAACAGAAAAGGAACCATGATAAGGATATACCGATACAGTTCCACGGTTCTGCCGAGGATGGTGTAAAAAACAGACGCACAAGAAAAAACCGCAACAATTCCGTATATGGAATTAATCATTTCAAATACGGTAAACGGAACAACCCGGTTCCTTTTTAAAAAACCGAGAAAACCGAAAATCAGGCTGAGCATCGAAGTAAAGCCGCAAATCATACAGATCAATACCATCGAATAGATTCCGAAAAAAGGATCAAACCGAGCCCCGGTATAACCCACCGTAATACAGTCCCAGAGGGTTCCGGTTGCGATGGGAATCATCAGTCCGATGATAAAAATGATACTGACCAGAATATGAAGAATCAGGCTGATGATTTTCATTCCGACCTCCTTCAGTCGTCAAGCTTGTCATCAATCAGGCTGACCGATACGAGCGCCGATACCCCCTTCTCCTGCATGGTAATACCGTACAGACGGTCCGCTCTCGACATCGTACCTCTTCTGTGGGTAATGACGATGAACTGGGTGTCC
>CADCOL010000256.1 GCA_902803015.1 uncultured Lachnospiraceae bacterium
GCCGCACCGATCACCGGCACGGTAATCAGGCAGTAATTATAACCGTACGTGAATGTCGCAACCAGCATTGCAATCCCCGTAATAATACCGGCCACAATCGAACCCGCGGCGGACGTAAAAAGTCTTCTGTAGATGCGAAGCGTATCCAGTATGGGATTAAAATGCGAGGACTTGTTTCCGTCGATATAAACGGATTCCACATCGATTAAGTCAATCGGAATGTGCTGACAGTCCGCATAATAAAGCATGTTGATTTCATAATCGTATTTTTCTCCGGAAACAAGCGTCAGCCAGTCGATTTCAGACACAGCGAATCCGCGCAGTCCCGACTGATTGTCGTTCAGAAAATGTCCGGTCAGAATGCAGTAAACCCAGCGTGAAAGGATGTTTCCGATCATGGATTTCGCAGGGATTTTACCCTGGAAGGAACGCTCTGAAAGCACCATTACGGCTCCTTTTTCCAAAGCTTCTTTCACGCGAATGATATCCGCCACCTTGTGCTGGCCGTCGGCATCCGCCGTGATAAAATGCGTACACTCCGGAAACAGTTCTTTGATCTTGTTCATGCCGAGTTTTAATGCAGAACCTTTTCCGCCGTTTTGCGGCGCATGAACCACCTGTGCCAGGTCTTTGATTTCATCAAAAACCGGCGCGTACTTCTCCCCGCTTCCGTCGTCCACGACGAGGCAGGAAAGATGTTCTTCATTCAGTTGTTTTACGAGTTTCACAAGCTCGTTGTCCGGCTGATATGCCGGAATTAAAACAACTACCATGTGGTATCCTTTCACCCTGCACCACAGGGCAAAACTGATTATAAAGGCGCATCGATATGCTGTACAAACCGACCCACAACTTAACACCCATTAAGGACGCTGATTTCGCGGAGCGAATCAAAGAGATTCACTCTTCTCTTTCCGAATGCCTGGTTTCGGGTCGTCTGGCGTCTTTCGACGGCATCGAACTTCAATACTATTACTATCTTTGCGAGAATCCGGTCGGAACCATCGTTATTGTTCACGGCTTCACGGAATTCGCAATGAAGTATGAGGAAATCGCTCATTACTTCTTGGAAGCCGGTTACAATGTCTTTACGTATGACCAGCGAAGCCACGGATATTCCGGCTCCGGCATTGACGATCACCGCTACAACCATGTGGAAGACTTCCATGAGTACGGTCGCGACTTAAACGAATATATGGAACAAATTGTTCGCCCGAACTGTGGCGATACCGAAATCACCATCTACTGCCATTCGATGGGCGGTGCGGTATCACTGTTGTACTTCCACGATTTTAAACCCGGATTTATTAAAAAAGCAATCTTTTCTTCTCCGATGGTAAAACCCAGAATGGCACGCAACTTTCCGTTCTGGCTTGTCAGGGCTTCCATGAAAAAGTCCGTAAAAAAAGTCGGATGGAATAATGCGTTTGAGCATACATCGCATTTTAACCCGCATCCGGAGTTTCAGGCAAGCGGCGACGGTTCCGAAGCGCGTTTCCGCCACAACGTTGCTCTTCGTACGGCGGACGAGCATTACCAGAATTCCGGTTCCACGAACCGCTGGCTGGAACAGTGCATGGGCATTCACAAATATATGCTGAAAAAAGATTTCCTCTCCGTAATCACGCAGGATATCCTGATTCTCGAAGCCGGCCTTGACGGCACGGTTTATACGAATGTCTACAAAACGCTTGAAAAATTCCTTCCAAACTGCAGGATTTCTTTGTATCCGGAGTCAAAGCACTCCATCTACAATTCGAATGATGCGGTATTGACGCGCTACTGGGAGGAGATTTTTACATACCTGAATTCCTAGTCATCTGCCTCGGATTCAGTACGCAGTCTCACGCGCAGCGCACGGAAAAAATTGCTCAGCATCTCACTGCACTCCTGCTCAAGGACGCCCTCTGTCACTTCCACCTGATGATTGAATTTCGGCTCATGGAAAAGATCCAGAATGCTTCCCGCGCAACCCGCCTTCGGGTTATGGCAAGCCATCACAACTCTGGGAATTCTCGCCTGCACAATCGCACCCGCACACATTTGACAGGGTTCCAGCGTTACATACAATGTACAGTCTTCCAGTCGCCAGTCGCCGATTACCTTATCGGCTTTTTTGATTGCAATCAGCTCCGCGTGGGATAATGTGCTTTTATCGGTTTTGCGGCGGTTGTAACCGCGGCCGATGATGCGATCCTGATACACAATCACACATCCGATGGGCACCTCTCCCAAAGCCTCCCCTTTACGGGCAAGCTTCATGGCCTGTCTCATATAGTATTCGTCGGTGTGATGCGGCATAAAAAACCTCTTAAATAAAGCAATGCAGTCCACTCGCAGATGCAGGACGCGATGCCCACTCGCAGA
>CADCOL010000257.1 GCA_902803015.1 uncultured Lachnospiraceae bacterium
AAGGAAGGTAAATTAAAGAAGCATGACGACGTAGTCATCACCGACCTTCCCGGTATTTATTCCCTTTCCCCGTACACTTTGGAGGAAGTGGTGGCGAGAGATTATCTGATCGGAACCAGACCGGATGCGATTCTTAACATCATCGACGGCACAAACCTTGAGAGAAACCTTTATTTAACAACACAGCTTACCGAGCTTGGAATTCCTGTAGTTATCGCCATCAACATGATGGACGTGGTTCGCAAAAACGGCGACGAAATCAATACGGAAGAGCTCTCCAGACAGTTGGGCTGCAAGATTGTTGAAATCTCCGCATTAAAAAACGAAGGAGTGCCGGAAGCGGCTGAAGAGGCAATCAAGGCTGCAAAAGGAACCAAGACGATTCCGATGCATACCTTCCAGGGCAGCGTGGAGCATGCACTTGCTCACATCGAAGAAGTAACGGTTCACGACCTTCCCGAAGAGCAGCAAAGATGGTACGCAATTAAGTTATTTGAACGTGATGAAAAGGTTTTGGAAAAACTCAACCTTTCCGAAGATGTAAAGAACCATATTGAAAAAGATATCAAAGCAGCAGAGGAAGAACTCGACGATGATTCCGAAAGTATCATCACAAACGAGAGATATATTTATATCGCCTCTGTTATCAAGGCCTGCTACAAAAAGAAAAAAGCCGGCGAACTTACCGTTTCGGATAAAATCGATAAAATCGTTACAAACCGCTGGCTCGGCTTACCGATTTTTGCGGTAATCATTACTTTGGTATACATGCTTTCGATGGCATCGTTTGCACCGGGCACCAAGCTTACCGACTGGGCAAACGACGGACTTTTCGGAGACGGCTGGCATCTGTTCGGAATCGGAAACAAAGCTACGGCGGAAGCGGAAGAAGAGTACGGAGATACCGATGCGATTCTTGCGGCAGCTCTTGAAAAAGCAACCGAGCTCGGTGTGGATACCGAAGCGGCAGAAGCTGCAATCGATACGGAGGCGGAGGATTTCGATGCTTCCACGGCAACCGAAAAGTTAAATGCCGTTGTTGCAGAGCTGAATGCTGACGAATTTGAATATGTTTACACCATCGAAGATGAGGAAACGCTTGCGACGGAAGACATTGACGGTACAATGGATGATTTTACCGGCGCAATCGAAATGTTTGGAAAATACGAAGGCGGCGTAGATCCCGCCAATTACGGTGTATGGGTACCGAGTATTCCCGCCGTTGCGGAAACAATTCTGGACGCAATGAACTGCACGGACTGGTTAAAGAGTCTTGTGCTTGACGGTATCATCGGCGGTGTCGGTGCGGTACTCGGATTCGTTCCGCAGATGCTTGTATTATTCTTCTTACTTGCATTCCTTGAGGCATGCGGATACATGGCAAGAATCGCATTCGTGCTTGACCGTATTTTCCGTAAATTCGGTCTTTCCGGCAAGTCCTTCATCCCGATGCTTGTCGGTACCGGTTGCGGTGTACCGGGTATCATGGCTTCCCGTACCATCGAAAACGAGAGAGACCGTCGTATGACAATCATGACAACGACATTCATCCCCTGCGGTGCGAAGATTCCTTTCATCGCAATGGTAGCGGGCGCATTGTTCCACGGATCCTGGATTGTATCGGTAAGTGCATATTTTATCGGTATGGCAGCAATTATCGTTTCCGGTATCATGCTTAAGAAAACAAAAATGTTCGCGGGCGAACCTGCTCCCTTCGTTATGGAGCTTCCCGCATATCATATGCCGACACTGAAGAATGTGCTTCGTTCCATGTGGGAGCGTGGATGGTCCTTCATTAAGAAGGCGGGAACCATCATCCTTCTTTCTACAATCATTATCTGGTTCTTATCCAACTTCGGCGTTGCGGACGGCGCATTCAGAATGCTCGAAGAGGAAGAAGTAAATCTTTCCATTCTTGCAAAAGTCGGAAGTCTTGTTTCCTGGATTTTCATTCCTCTCGGATGGGGCAACTGGCAGGCAGCTGTAGCGTCCATTACGGGACTTGTTGCAAAAGAGAATATCGTAGGTACGATGGGCGTATTGTACGGCGGCGTGGAAGGCATGACCGTATATCAGGTACTGGCTTCGAAGTTTACCGGTGTTTCCGGATTCTCCTTCCTGGTATTCAACCTTCTTTGCGCTCCCTGCTTTGCTGCAATCGGTGCAATCAAGCGTGAAATGAACAATGCTAAATGGACCTGGTTTGCAATCGGTTATCAGTGCGGATTTGCATATGTAATCGCACTTTTGATTAACCAGATCGGCGGAATTTTCACCGGAAACATCAATGTAATCGGATTAATCGTATCCCTCCTGTTACTAGCGGGAATGGTATACATGCTCTTTATCAGGAAATACAAAGAATCAAACAAGCTTTCTTCCAAAGAACTGAAAAGTGTTTAATGAAAGCTTGAACTAAGGCGGCAGATATGTGGCAAATCATAGCAATACCGTTCATAGGTACGACCCTGGGCGCGGCGTGTGTGTTTCTGTTTCGAAAACAAATCGGCGCTAAAATGCAACGCGCGCTTACGGGTTTTGCCTCAGGGGTTATGGTTGCGGCGTCATTCTTCAGTCTGATTCTTCCTGCGCTCAACCAAACGGGTGAAATGGGGAAACTCGGGTTTATCCCGGTATCCATAGGCTTTGCAATCGGAATGCTTTTCCTTCTTGTTTTGGATATTGTGACACCTCATATGCATACCGATAAGAGCGAAGAGGGACCGAAGAGCGGACTGAAGAGGACGACGAAACTGATTCTTGCGGTAACGCTCCATAACCTGCCGGAAGGCATGGCGGTCGGCATTGTATGCGCCGGATGGATGCAGGGAAATGCAAAAATCTCTTACATGGGTGCACTGGCACTGGCACTCGGTATTGCAATTCAGAACTTTCCGGAAGGTGCGATTGTGTCGATGCCGCTTTTGGCGGAAGGAATGCCGAAAGGAAAAACGTTTCTGTACGGAGTGTTGTCGGGAATCGTGGAACCGATTGGTGCATTGCTTGTGATAGCTGCATCCGGATTGCTGATTCCTGTTATGCCGTATTTGCTGAGCTTCGCAGCAGGAGCAATGATTTATGTGGTCGTGGAAGAGCTGATTCCGGAAATGTCGGAAGGAGAACATTCCAACATCGGAACAATCTGTTTTGCGGCCGGATTTGTACTAATGATGGCACTTGATGTGGGGCTTGGGTAAAGCCCCACTTATATTGTAAAAGATAAGAATTCCGTCGGTCTGATGGAGGAAATAATATGCCCGGAACAATCATCGTGGGAGTAATCCTTTTGGCAGTAATCGGGATTGCGGTATACAGCACGGTAAAAAGAATTAAATACGGTTCATACTGTTGCGGAAGCAAGGATCCGATGCCAAAAAAGGTGAAGGTGAAGGATAAGAATAAAACGCATTATCCATACGCCTACCGGATGAAAGTGGACGGAATGCATTGCAGCGGATGTGTTCGAAATATAGAAAATGCCTTTCATAAGAAAGACGGAATGTGGGCAACGGTAAGTCTGGAAAACAAAGAGGTTTTTCTTCGTTCCAAGAATGAGACCGAAAGAAAAACCGCTTCGGAAATCATTTCTTCGGCAGGGTTTACCATGCTTTCATTCGAAGTAATCCAAACAACGCTGAGAGAAACAGGGAGGAGAACATGATAAAGTTAAACGAAATGAGCAAAGACTTGGAAGGAACCGTGGTTTCCGTAAGCGGAGATCAAAGATTCGTAAGCCGCATCACATCCATCGGTCTCACACCGGGATGTAACCTGACTATGATAAAGAATTCCTGTGATTACTGGTATGTCCCCGATAAAAGCAAATTTGCAAGAAACTATAAAGGAAAAATTGTATAATAGAGATGGATAATTTGAGAAACAGAGGAACCGGTCAATGATTAAAACA
>CADCOL010000258.1 GCA_902803015.1 uncultured Lachnospiraceae bacterium
AAAAGCAGCAGGAACCTACAAGGGCAAATTCTCCGCACTTCATCACTTCTTCGGTTACGAAGGAAGATGCGCATTCCCTTCCAACTTCGATGCAGATTACTGCTATTCTTTAGGATACAATGCATTCATGCTGATCTCCTACGGTTACACCGGATATCTTTCCAAGGTTTCCAACATCAGCAAGCCTGCTGAAGAGTGGGTTGCAGGCGGTATGCCGATTACCAAGATGATGAACATCGAAAGAAGAAACGGTGAGGATAAGCCGGTTATCCGCAAGGCACTTGTGGAACTTGACGGCAAGCCGTTCAAATTCTTCGAAGCACATCGTGACGAGTGGGCAGTTGAAACCTGCTTCACCTTCCCCGGAGCAATCCAGTATTACGGACCGAGCGAGGTTTGCGATCTGACCACCAGAACCCTTGCACTTGAGAAGGGCTGATTGAAACGGTAAATCATAATACGGAAAATAACAGAGAGCCTTCCCGGATATGGGGAGGCTCTTTTCATACAATTTTTCGGCAGATTTATTCCGTGACTTTTCGGGGCGTTCATAATAAAATGAAAATGTGGGGAAATCTTACAGGGGAAGCAGATGTATTCGTTCGAAAGGGGGAAATATATGTCGGAGTATTTTGGCAAAGAAGTGCCCAAACTGGGCTTTGGTCTAATGCGTCTGCCGCATAAGGGTATTGCGATGGACATTGAACAGATCAGTAAAATGACGGATCTGTTTCTGGAAGCCGGTTTCACTTATTTTGACACGGCATTCGTTTATCCGGGGTCAGAAGCCGCAATCAAAAAGGCTTTGGTCGACCGCTATCCCAGAGAATCCTATACGCTTGCAACAAAAATAAACGCTGCGATGGCACCGACCGAGAAGGCGGCCAAGAAGCAGTTTCTGACCAGCCTTGAGAGAACGGGCGCCGGATATTTTGACTATTATCTTTTGCATGCTTTCATGGAGAATAATTACAAAAGATACGATAAATTCGGAATCTGGGACTATGTAAAAGAATTAAAGGCCGAAGGGAAGGTAAAATATTTCGGCTTTTCGTTCCATGCGGGACCGGAGCTTCTGGATCAGATTTTAAACGACCATCCGGAAGTGGATTTCGTTCAGCTCCAGATTAATTATGCGGACTGGGAGAACCCCAAGGTTACGTCGAGAGCCAATTACGAAGTGGCAAGAAAGCACGGAAAATCCATTGTTGTAATGGAACCGGTAAAAGGCGGCTCGCTTGCGAATCCGCCCAAACCCGTGCGTGAACTTTTGAAAGCGTACCACCCTGATATGTCCTATGCATCCTGGGCAATCCGTTTTGTGGCATCCCTGGACGGTATCATTACGGTGCTTTCCGGAATGTCCAATATTGCGCAAATGGAAGACAATTTATCCTATATGAAGGATTTTAAGCCCTTAAACGAAGAGGAGCAGGAGATTATCCGAAAAGCACAGGTGCTTCTCGGAAAGTATTCAACAATTCCCTGCACATCCTGCCACTATTGTACGGAAGGATGTCCGAAGCAGATTGCAATTCCGGATATTTTCACCGCAATGAACAAGCAGCTCGGAAACGGACAGATGGCGGAGGCCAAAGCGGCATATGCCGAAGTGACCGCGGAAGGCCGGATGGCGAGCGACTGCATCGGCTGTCTGCAGTGTGAAGGAGCCTGTCCGCAGCATTTGACGATTACGGAGTACTTAAAACAGGCTTCGGAGATGTTTGAATAGATGACAAAAGAAATAGCGGATAAATATGAGAAACTGAAAAGTATTCTTTCGGCTTACGGAAGCCTTGCGGTAGCGTTTTCCGGAGGCGTGGATTCAACCTTCCTTTTAGTTACGGCGAAAGAAGTTTTGGGGGAGAACCTCATTGCCGTTACGGCAAGAATTCAGTCCATGCCGGAAGCGGAGCGTGATGCTGCGGCTTCATTTTGCGAAAAAGAATCGATTCGACTTTTGACGGTGGATTTTGATGAATTAAGTATTCCGGGGTTTGCGGGAAATCCGCCGAACCGGTGCTATATCTGCAAACGGGCGATTTTTACCATTCTGCGTGAGTGCGCCGGAAAAGAAGGTTTTCGCATCGTGGCGGAAGGTTCCAATGCGGATGATACTTCCGATTACCGGCCGGGAATGCAGGCGCTTTCGGAACTTGGAATTAAAAGTCCGCTTTTGGAGGCGGGCCTGACCAAAGGGGAGATTCGCCTTCTTTCCAGAGAGATGAATCTGCCGACCTGGAATCAGCCGTCCAAAGCATGTTTAAGTTCCAGATTTGCATACGGAGAGACGATTACAAAAGAGAAACTCCGTATGGTGGACGAAGCGGAATCCTATCTTTCCGAATTCGGTATTGCTCAGCTGCGGGTTCGCATGCACGCAAACGATCTGGCGCGAATTGAGGTGCTGCCGGAGGATTTTGAGACGGTGACGTATCACCGCAGCGAAATCGACAGGAAATTCCGTGAACTGGGCTTTCGGTATGTGAGCCTGGATCTGAAAGGGTTTCGCAGCGGAAGTATGAACGAGGCACTGGGTGATTCCTCGCAGAGGAAATAAAGCAAGGGGTCGAAACCGGGGGCAGAATGGAGACAGGATTTGGAACAGGCAAGAGAGATTCTTGAAAAACTGAAAAACGGCGAAATCTCGGTGGAAGAAGCGGAGCAGTATTTTCGATCGGAACCGTTTCATGAGATGGGATTTGCAAAACTCGATACGCACCGCGAACTTCGAAGCGGGTTTCCGGAAGTGATTTACTGTGCGGGAAAGCCGGATGATTACCTTGTTTCCATTTATAAAAAAATGGTGGAAGCGGACGGCCGGGCTTTCGGAACGAGGGCCACGAAGGAGCAGTTCGAACTCGTCCGGGCAGAGATTTCGGATATTACGTACGACCCGGTTTCCAGAATTCTGAAGGTGGAACGCGTTCAATCCGAAGGCATCGGTCTGGTGGCAGTCTGTTGTGCGGGAACCGCGGATATTCCCGTGGCCGAAGAAGCGGCACAGACAGCGGAATACTTCGGGACGAAGGTGGAACGCGTCTATGATGTCGGTGTCAGCGGAATCCACAGGCTCTTATCGAAAGTGGAGCTTTTGCAGTCGGCAAACTGCGTGATAGCAATCGCCGGCATGGAGGGAGCACTTGCAAGCGTAATCGGAGGTCTTGTCAGGAATCCCGTAATTGCGGTTCCGACATCCGTAGGGTACGGTGCAAGTTTTGAAGGGCTTTCGGCTCTTCTTACGATGATTAATTCCTGTGCGAACGGAATTGCGGTTGTGAATATCGACAACGGATACGGCGCGGGTTATTTGGCAACACAGATTAACCGGCTGGCTGAGAAGTAACGGAGGGGAAATTGAAGAGATTATATTTGGAATGCGAAACCGGAATCAGCGGAGACATGATTGTCGCATCGCTTTTGGATCTCGGTGCGGATCGTGCGGTTTTGGATGCCGCGCTTGCCGGAATGAAGGACGAGGGTTTTGAGATTGTTGTAAGCCGCGTTTCAAAGGCAGGAATCGACTGCTGTGATTTTAATGTCGTACTCGATGCAGCACATGAAAACCACGACCATGACATGGAGTATCTCTACGGGCATACGCACGGTCATGAGCACACGGAGCATGTGCACGA
>CADCOL010000259.1 GCA_902803015.1 uncultured Lachnospiraceae bacterium
CTTTTCCGAATACTACATTCTTGACGCCGCATCCGGAAGCATCCGGTTTAAAAATTCATGTCCGGAAGAAAACGGATACTATGACAGTTTTACCTGGTACAATCCCGACTCAAAGATCTGGATTCTTTCCGAAAGCATCTCCGGCAAACGCAATACTTTCTTTGATCTGATTCATGCCGATACCGGCGAAGCACAACGAATCGAAGTGTCCAACGCAAACATTCTGAAAATGAATTTTACGGAAAACGGAAACATCATCGTTATGACCAGTAACCAGTTCATGGATGATCAGGCTCTGACAAAAATCTCCGTCGAGCTGTATGCCCCCGACGGAACAAGAAAATGGACCCGTGATTTAGGTGCGGATATCGTTGATTTCGGTTCCTTTTCCACTACCCTTACCACCAACCGGTTTACGCTGTATGGTCAGTCCTTAAGCGAAGTCATTGCCATAGTGGAGTATTCCAGTTTTACCTTAAACGAGGAAGACGGTTCCATCATTCGCAAAATTGCACTTCCCGGTTCAGCCAAGGGAATCTTCTTTGATGAGGATTCTCCTGTCGGAAACGTGCTGGTTCCGAACGGAAGAATCGTCCCCGTTGATTTTGACAACGGCGTAATCTATGAAGGCCGTTCCTTTAATGTAGGCTCTTCTCCCTCCCTGATGGCTGCGAAGAATTTCCTTCTCCTGCATGCCTATTCTTCCGATTTGTATGTTATTACCAATCATACCGGCAAAGATTATAAGGCTCTTTCCGAAACAGCAATTCCCGGTTCCGGAATGGGTGTTGCTCCGTCAGGCAAATATCTGGTGCAGCAAAACAGCAATACCGGCAAACAAATTGATTTCTTCCAGCCGGACGGAAAACTCCTGTATTCCATCGAAACAAGCGAATCGTTCCCGGATATGTACGGCTTCCGCGATGACTATTTCTGCCTGGTCGGCGGAAAATCTTTCTATGAGGCGGACCCGTTAAATAAGACCGTGACGGAGATTACCTCGCAGGAATACGGGCTGAAGGACCTTTCCTATTCCTGTATCTCCGGGGATTATTCCAAGCTGTTCTTTCTCGACACTTTAAGAAATTATTGCGTTATTGATCTGGTTACCAAAAAAAGCATCTGCAGCGGCAAATTCCAAAATCACTTTGATGACAACGAATTTGACCGGGCGCTTTTGTCCGATGACGGGCAGACGCTTTATGTCTTTTCCGCATATCGTCCTCTTTGGTCCGTGAACTTAACCACCGGCGAAACCCAGGAGTACGAAACGGAGAAATACATTACAGGAGAAACCAAATTCTCACATAATGTCGCATTGTCCGATAACGGCAATTATATTGCTTTCAGCTGCGAAAAAGGGAATATCTGTATCTTCGACACGGAGGAAGAGGAAATGCATGCACTTTTCAGTTCCTCCGGCATTCCGGAGTACTTAAAATTCCTGAACGACGGCACAATCCTGTTCATTCAAAGCCAGGATACCGTCATTCACTTCTTTAACATCGAAAGAAGATCTTTCATCAACTACTATCGCCCGGGTGAAACAATCCGGTATATTGAACAGGATCCCGAGGACGGACTGTTGGCAGTATGTACCGGTACTAAAACATATCTCTTTAACGAGGATGATTTCGGTATTCTTGCACGCGTTTTAAACTGCACGGCATTCTTAAAAGAAAACAACCTGTTCTTCTTAGGAACAACGAATACATTCGGCACCATCCCGTATAAGAATTACGAAGTGCTTTTAAAAGAAGCCAAGGAAGCTTTCCCGTTCTCCGCATTAAGCGACGAGAAGAAAGTAAAATATAACATCAATTAAGACAGAAGGGACGGGGCGCTTGCCCCGTCCTTTTTTACTTAATGATTACCCGGAAGGTATCTCCTTCCGTTTTGATTTTTCCCTTTAATCCGCTGACACCTAAAATATTGTTTACGATGGACAATCCGACGCCCGTACCGTTCCCGCCGGTTCTGCTTTCATCATCCTTTACAAAGGGCTCCCAGAGTTTGGATGGCCTGATTCTAATCGGCTCAATCGGCGTGTTCTCAAAGATGAATTTCGAGCGAAACGGAATCATGCTTCCGGTGATTCGGATGCTGCCGCCTTCTTTGGTATACTTAATCGCATTCGTCATAAGATTCTCAAGCGCCCGCTTCATCATGGTTTTGTCCACACGGTTTGTGTATTTGCCTTCCACGGTCAGTGTAAGATTCTTCTCCTGCATCATAACCTCATATTCTTTGGCAATTTCATTAACCAAAGCGCAGAAGTCCACGCTTTCTTTCTTCAATTTCACATTTGAATCTTCCATTCTGGAAAGTTCCAGAACATCCGCAATAATGCCGTTCATATACTGCGTATGGGAATAGATTTCTTCCGCATAATGCTCGCGTTTTTCGCTTTGCACATTTTCCTTTAAATTCTCCGCATATCCGCTCATCACCGCAAGCGGAGTCTTTAAATCATGCGCCATGGAGTTCATTAAAGTCTTCCGGTAATCCTCCATGCGATAGAAATACGCATATTTGCGGTACTGAATATAACTCAGTAACAGAGCAATTACGGTTGCGATGGAAAGAAGAATCCAGCCGATTCGTCTGTAAATCGGTTTAAAGGTTGCATTGGTGTCCTCGCGGGCACATAAGAAATGCAGTTCCCTGTTTCCGAGGTTTTCCGGGAATCTCGCCACATACTCATAATACAGCCCTTCGTTAAGACTTGACCTCGTAAAAATCGGATTGCCATCCTGCGAATGGGACATGCCGTTTTTTTCAATCATGTTCATGAAATAGGCTTTACTCTTTTCGGTGGAACCGAAATAACTCATGGCATAAAACTGATCTGTGACCGCTTTCACCCCCGGATGCGCCAGTTCCCAGTCGTCCGTCGCTATGCTGTTAATATATCCCGCAAGTTCTTCTTTTGAATATTCGGGGAAATCCACCGGATAGTCTTCACTGATTACTTTATCGTGAAAAATATCGGAATGGTACATCCCAAGCTTGTTCTCGTGAATTTCCTTATGAACCGTAACGGTTTTCGGAAGGAATCTCATACTGTCTTCGTTTATGTAAAGACTTTCCGCCTGCAAAGAATAGTAAACATACTGGTTCTTAAACCATTCCGCATCATCATTTGCCCTGTTTTCAAACGTTTCGCATATTTCACGGAACTCCTCGTTTTGCATCATGGTTTCTTTATCACAGATAAAGATTCTGCTGTGCATCACTCCGTTTTCCTCAACCGGAGATGCGAAGGTAAAAAACATCATGGAAGAATCCGATTCTATTTCATCTTTATCCAGATTATAGACATACGCATAACTCTTCGTCCCCATCAGGAAAATACCATCCGGCCAGTCTCCCGCTTCCTCCATAAAATCCGTCATGGAGGCCAGATACACTTTATTCGAGTTGCTCCGTTTTTCGTAATCCGCTTCATCTTCTGCCTTGGTCAGAAAGTTATAGGTCGATTCCGTGATATCCTCAATTTGGAAATACAAATCGGAATCTGCGTTCCTTCGGATTATAATTGCGAGAATTATTGTAATAATCAATGCCACCGCCCATGCGATGAGCACTCTCGGAATCGCGAGATGATGGAATTTCTTACGCCTTTTTATTTTCATACTGTTCTCCTTAATCTCCGGGAGTCTCCGACAATCATTCCGTCATTTTATATCCCTTCGAAATCAGGGTTTTAATCTGCGCTCCCGCAGACCCTAAGTCCTTTCGAAGTTTCTTGACGTGATTGTCGACCACACGGTCCGTGCCCTCGTAATCGAAGCCCCAGACTGCATTCAGAATAATCTCCCTGGTCAGCACCCTGTTTTTATGCTGCATAAAATACAGCAACAGCTCGTATTCTTTCGGAGATAAGGAAACTGCCTGTCCGCAGGAAGTAACTTCCATGGATTTGACATTTACCGAGATGTTCCCGACCGTCAGATTCTCATCCAGCACGGTTCCCCTGGCCCGGTTTAATAAAGCAAGGCTTTTTGCATACAGCGTCTTTAGGGAAAACGGTTTGGTGATGTAATCGTCGCATCCGGTTTCAAACCCCAAAAGCACATCCTCTTCCATGGTTCTTGCCGTCAGGAAGATAACCGGCACTTCGCTGGTTCTGCGGATCTTTCTGCAGATATCAAATCCGTTTAATCCGGGAAGCATGATATCCAGAAAAACCAGATCGAATTCTTCGGTCTCGAGATAATCCATGGCGATGTTTCCGTCTTCGGCTTCGGTCACTTCGAATTTTTCCTCTTTTACCGAATCCGTAAAATAATCCGTCATAATCTCCCGAAGGCTTTTATCATCTTCCACAATCAGCAGTTTGTACGTCATTTCCAATCTCCGTTCAGAAAACACATGTGTTAATTCTTTTGCGCAAGTTTACGATATCATATCCGTGTATCCGTCGTGTATCCGTCAAAAATATTTTTTCGGGACAACGCATAAAAAAGCCCCATCCGGTGATGGGGCTTTTCAAAACGGAGTTGGAGGGATTCGAACCCTCGCGCCACTTGCGCGGCCTGCCGCATTTCGAGTGCGGTCCCTTACAACCACTTGGGTAC
>CADCOL010000260.1 GCA_902803015.1 uncultured Lachnospiraceae bacterium
CTCTGCGCACCAAGCACGCAGAGATTATCCTGCGAAAGCACTTCACGGATTGCAGGCGCCAGCGCATTGATGTCTGCAGCCGTGCAGGTAAGCATTTCGTCGCGCTCCTTCTGAAGCTGCTCTTCCGTGATACCCATGCGGTATGCCTTCAGGCTTCTGGAGCCGAGCGCCGCCGGAGATTTCGGAATGTCTTCGTCGGACAGGGTTCCGATAATGTATTTCGTCATCAGTTTCTCATCCGCCTCAAAGTTTTCAATGTATTCGGGTACTTTGTCGAATACGGCAATCGTTTCTTTTAAATTCGGATCACGGTACGATACGAAACAGATGCTTCCGCTTCTCTGGAACGAAGAAATACATCCGTATGCTCCGCCCTTCACGCGAACATTCATCCACAGGTAATCATATCCGAGAATCGTATGCAGTACGCGGAATGCTCCGGTGTATGGAAAATCTTTGGCCAGACCGCCCTTGCAGACATACTGTACATCCGATGAGGTACTGAAACCTTCATTCTTCTTTACCGGCTCCACGTTGCCGATTTCCTGTGCTTCAAATGATTCGCTGCAGGCGAATGATTTCAGATTCACAAATTCTTTTTCGATTCCCGCATTCATTTCCTTCGGGGAAATAATGTCGAGAATCATGTTTTCGGGACGCATTACAATCTTCATGGCTTCTTTCATGCCACGGATTGTTTCTGCTTTCTTTTCCTCAAAATGGTCATCCAGATCCTGTAAGAAACGATGGAATCCGACACCGGAAATCAGTTCGGAAATCGCACCGCCCTTGGAAAAATAGGAACGGACTCTTCCGATCGTAATGACATGACCGGATGTGTTGACGCTTGCTTCGCTTCTGGAACGAATCTCGCGAATGATTTCATGCAGGCGCTTCTCATCGTCAATTGCCGTGAAGAAAAGGATTTCCTTCATCAATTCAAACGCTTTCGGAATATTGTCATATAACACCTTTGTCCGGGTCTCAAAGAACATCTCGAAAGAATCTTTCGCAAAATTATGATTTAAGGAAAGATCCGTAACGAGCGCGCCCGTGTAAAGATCCGTTTCGTTCACCAGAACCGAATACTTGTATTCTTTGGTATCCATCAGTCCCAAAACGTGACGCACCAGGGACAAATGCGGATACAGACGGTACGGAAGTTTCGCGGTATCAAAAGAAACCGTGATATATGCAATTCCGTTCGTAAAAATGTCGTGGCTTAAAACTTTTGAACCGTCAACGCTTCCTTCCGCATTACTGAGCGGTGTAATCTCTTTTCTTAAATCTTCTCTTTCAAGAAGAGGAATGGTTGCAAGCGCTTCTTCGCTGTCGGGTGTTTCCTGATATACTTTCAAATCCGCAGTGGATTTAATGATTGCCCGGATTTCCTCTGCGGAAAGCGATGCTTTGTAATCCGCAAGTTTTTTCTTAAGCTGCTCTTCTTTTTCCAATGCAAGACCGGCCTTCGGAATTCCGATGACAACCGCACAGTGCGGGTTATCCAGAAGATAGTCTTTTACCAGTTTCTCATAATAACCGTTCTTCACATTCTCTTTTAATTTACGGAATGTTTCTTCCACTTCGATGTGAAGGAAAGGTTTTGCATCATCATAAAGCCAGGAATCCAGCATCTGAAGACCGTATACAAGTCCCTTCGGATAAGAACCGAAATCCGCTTCGCGGAAAGAAAACTCCAGTCTGCTGATTGCTGCGCGAAGAGGTTTTTCATCAAATCCGTTCTTTACAATACCGGTCAGAACTTCACGAATGGTGGATAAGAATTCTTCTTTTTTCGAAACCTCGGTATCCCTTGCAACTATGGAGAAAAACTGCTGACGGATTCCGTTCTCATAAGAAGAATACACGTCTTTTCCGATGTTCTTATCGACAAGCGCGGTCTTTAATGGTGCACCGGGTGCGGAGCAAATCGCATAATCGAGAATTCTGGATGCAAAGTAAAGCTCCGGATCGGAATTCTCTCCGAGGCAGACATTGTAAGTAAGAACCGTGCCTTCCTCTTCTTCCTCTTTGGTCGTAACCGGAAGGAAGACCTCCTTTTCCACAGGCTTTTCAAAAGGAGCCTGCAGTTTGATTTCGGAATCAATTGTCTGACAGTCGTAGTTGGATAAGTACTCCTCGTCAATGTACTTAAGATTATCCGCCATATCCATATTTCCGTACAGGTAGATATAGCTGTTGGTCGGATGATAATATCTTCTGTGAAAATCAAGGAATCCTTCATACGTAAGCGACGGAATATCGTCCGGATCGCCGCCGGATTCCTTTGCATACGTAATATCCGGGAACAGAGCCGTCGCAATCTGACGGTCCATTACATCATCCGGAGATGAAAAAGCACCCTTCATTTCGGAATATACGACACCGTTTAAGGACAAATCCGAATCCTCGGATTCCATCTCATAATGCCATCCTTCCTGCATGAAGATTTCTTTATGCTTATAAATATTCGGATGAAAAACCGCATCCAGATACACATGCATCAAATTACGAAAATCCTTGTCATTGCAGGATGCCACAGGGTATACGGTTTTATCCGGGAAAGTCATTGCATTTAGGAAAGTGTTCAGGGAACCTTTTGCCAGTTCGACGAACGGGTCTTTTAACGGAAAATTCTCCGAGCCGCAAAGAACGGAATGTTCAATGATATGCGGTACGCCGGTCGAATCATCCACGGGGGTACGAAAGCCGATATAAAATACTTTGTTCTCGTCATCGTTCGAAATGAGTGCTACTCTCGCGCCCGTTTTTTTGTGTCTTAAAAGCATCAGTACGGAGTTTAAGTCCGTACTGAAGTGTTGTTCCGCTATTTCATAAGTTTCGGGAATATTCGTGATTTGCTTTATCATATTTTTAAATCAGTCTCCTTGCATTCCTTGGGAAGATAAATGTGCAGATTCTCAAAACGATTGGTAGCATTGGCAATATACTGGTAGTTGCCGGCTTCGGTTTCAATCTTCTTGCAGTACAATTCTTCACCGGTAATCTCTCTGTGATATACCGGAACATTGTATGCATTCACAGGCTGCGGGCAGCCTTCCAGATCGGCGTAAATATTACCGCCGGTGATTTCAAGACGACCCTTGATTCCGCCAAGTGCAACGGGCGAAGCAGCAAGCAGAGCCACCTTAATGATTGCACTGCTGTGAATATTCAAGTTACCGCCGCCGCGGTAGTTACCGATACCGCCGACCTCGGAGCCTTCGCAGTATACAAAGACTTCTTCGCCGAATACCTGAATATCCATGTCACCGTTTCTCGAACCGATTCCGACACCGTCCATACAGTGGTTTGTACAGGAAATGACACCGTCGTTGATATCGATTCTTCCGCCTCTGTCATACAGGCATCCGATACCGGTTGCGTTACTGCCGGATACTTCGAGTTCAATATCCGCAATCGTGGAAAGATCCAGCTTACCGCCAAACGTACCGATACCGACGGTATCCGCACCGGATGCATAAATGCTGATACGGCAGCGATCCAGGATTAACTTGGTATAACCTTCCATTGAACCGATGCCGACGGATTTTGAACCGTTTGCAAGAATTTCGAATGTACCGGAAGACAATTTGATTTCGGAATTCGCATCCGCAAAAATACCGCCGATGCCGATGGCCGTATCGGAGTTGCTCTCCACGCGGACTCTTCCTTCCTGCTCGAAGAGAATGCTTCCGTATGGTTCGGACAATGCACAGCCGATACCGATACCGTTGTTGTGATCCACATGAACGGTTAGGTTACCGCTGCCCTGCACAATCAGTTTCGAAGACTTCGGAACACGGATTCCTTCGAAGTAGAAATGGTTGTCTCCTTCGAGGTTCAGAATCATCTGGGAATTCTCACCCAGCCAGATTACGGGGTTCTGACGACCGCGCATCTTGACATCGCGAATCGAAACATTGGTTTTTGTATTGTCCTCGACGCGGATTTCCATCGAAACCTCACGGTTCTTGTCGCCCACAATACGTACCGCGGATTCTTTGATATGAATCTGTGAATAGTAATCAAGCGCTAAGGAAATCAGCGAAATATTGTCGTAATTTGCCGCTTCGTAAACCTTGCTTTCCACTGCCAGTTTTGCAAGTTTTAAATTGATGGCAAGGATTTCTTCCTCAATCTGTTTTGCAATCGAATCCACGATTTCCCCGTTGGGACGACCGGTGTAAAATCCCTGAATCAAATGGCAACCGAGCTGGATTACCATCTGCAGTTCTTCCGCCGTTTCAACGCCTTCCGCAAGGATCATCATATTATGATTTTTTGCAAAATTAATGTAGTTCGAAACCAGGTGCTGCTTCTTTAAATCGGAGTCGATACCCATAATCATGGAGTGATCGAGCTTTAAGTAATGTGGAGAGTTATTAAGAAGCGTCGTTGCATTCGAATAACCGGTTCCGTAATCGTCGAGCGCCAGTTCGCAACCGGACTTTTTCATGTACTTATGCACAACCTGACAGGATTCTTCGGACTGCATTCCGTTCTCGGTAATCTCAATAACCAGGTGTTTCATGACATCGCTGTATTTTTCCAGAAGCTCGTCAAATTCGCCCTCTTTGATGATTACGGTAGGAATACTGTTTAAGAAAAGTCTTCTGTCTTCAAAGGTATCCGCATGCTCCTGCATAATCTTGATAACATTGAAGAAAGTATAATGCTCCACTTCGTACAAACGGTCCTGACGGGCAGCCAGTTCCAATACGTCGGTGGGTTCCAAGCCGATTTCTTTCTTGGTACGCATGAGTGCTTCGTACGCAAAGATTTTACCCGTCTTGGCACTTACGATGGGCTGGAAATTATACATCAGTTCGTTGTTGTCGAGAATCTTACGAAGTTTGTCGTCTTTTAAATACTCGGTTTCCTGACGCTTGTAAGCATCCGGTGAGAAAATATGCGGCTCCACTTTATGGAACATACCTGCTTCGGTCACCGCAAAACCGGTGTATTTTACAAGTTCGTCAAAGGTCTTCGCGTGTGTGTCATAACATGCAAAACCGCAATATGCGGTGAAAGTCTCCGCCGTCGGCAGACGAAGGAGAATTACATTAATCTGGTTCATGATTTTATTTAAAAATGCACGAACTTCCTTCACATCCTCACACTCGGAAATAAAGAGCATGAATTCGTGGTTGGACCTGGTACCGCAGATGACACGGTGTCCCATCATTTCCGCACCGTTGTTCCGGAGAATCTCGCCGATTTCCATCATCGTATCCGTTGCTTTCTGGAATCCGACAAAGTGGCGCAGATGTTCGAAGCCTTCCAGCTGGAAAGACGCAAGATAACAGTTCATAAGGGAAATCTGCATTGCATCTTCCACTTCCTGCGCAAAAACATCATAGTAAAAAAGCCCCGTTTCCGGATCGATATTCTCGTCCTCGATATTCTGATAAATGGGTAAATCCTTGCGGCCGAGCGCCTTGACAATGCGTGCGAAAATAGCGATGCCGAACAAAAGCAGCAACACGCCGAGCCCCAGAAGGATAATCAGATAAACACTGAGTCCTCCGAAGAACTGAAAGTTATAATACGATACAATAAATAAACCAAAAGCAAGCACCACCAGAATATTCTCGATAATCAACAGATATCGTACCCTCTGAATGCCCGTCTTTTCTTCTTTTTTCTTTTTTTCGCCGTGATCTTTCAAGCTGTCAGCCGGCGGATTCGGGAGAAAGGGAGAATTCCCTTTGATCTCGTTTTCGTTGCCCATTTGTGTAACCTTCCCTAAATACTTATACTTATCCGGCAAAAACCATCACTGCCAGTTTTGAGAATGAGATTTCCTCTGTAACAATACCTTCCGGATGTTCCCCGTGAATGTAATCCAGGTAGTCCTCTATCTTCATGTATTCGCTTTTGTAGCGGACATCCCCGCTCGTTTTATTCTTCGGAATATAGGGGATATCCACTTTCACTTTCGTCTTTAACGTTTTGCAAATCTGGAACAGAAAACCGTCTTTGGAAAGTGTTTTAAAATGTTCCGCAAACGTACATTCATCCGTCTTTGCATCCGGGATAAAATGCTTGTTCACGATTGCTTTGATTTTAAACGGGACCTCGTCCCAGGTTATCATTTCCTGGTATGTCATGCGGCCGCCGATGTAAATGCGGTTGGTGTCCTGCATGGCATACTTAAAGGAACGATCCAGTGTTTCACTCATTCTTATTTCCTGTCAGATCAATAAACTCAATTCCGCCGCCGGTAATATCCATCACATCTTTGACGAATTCTTCCGTATAGCCCGCTTCTTCGCAAAGTTCCTTAATTGTAATCTTGCGCATGTAATCTTCGGATAATTCTCTTGCCTTATCCAGTACTTCGTTGGCTCTTTCCGCCCACTCTTCGAATGCATCGTGGGATTTGGCATCGTCATCGATTAATTCTTCCATCGCGCTCATAATCATAGAGACAATGCACTGCTCCGCTTCTTCGGCACTTTCTTCCTGCTCAATGACTTCCATCGCCGATGCAAGTGCCACATTTCCTTCTCCGATCAAATCATCAAGCGGCACACCCTGTCCGATGTAAAGTCTTGCGATCTCGGTTACGCGAACCAGATTCGCACGGATCAAATCGTTCTTCGCCTGTTTATCCCCGCTCATGGCTTTTGCAAAAAGAGCGTTTTTCTCTTCTTCGGAGAGTTCTTTTATTTCACGGATTTCCTTTAAGTAAAGCTCAAAATAATCTTTCTCTTCCGCACTTAACAGATTTAATTCCGCGTTGTTTTCCGACTGTTGATTACTCATTCTTTATTACCCTGCCTGTATCCGCAATTTACTCCACATGTTTATGCGTGAATAAATGTTCCTCGCAGTACTCGTAATTGCCTTTGCATTTTGAGCAATAACGGAATGTAAGATTCGGATTGCTCACTTCGGTCTGGCCGCAAATCGCGCATTTATGATGCGTCTGTTTCTCCGCCGCTTTGATTTTAACCTTGTAGTTATGCTGACGCTTTAATTCCTTCGGCGAACGGTATCTTCCCCTCTTCGTGTAGATGAAGAAAAGAAGTGTGTTAAGAAGTGACGCGCCGATGGATACCAATGTTAACAGGCCGTAAGAGAATCCTCCGTGGAAAAAGGCCATCACAATGTTCAGCGTTAAAATAATCACGTAGATGATTCCCATCAC
>CADCOL010000261.1 GCA_902803015.1 uncultured Lachnospiraceae bacterium
ACTTCTTTGGTCCGGACATCGGAATGATTGTTGACATACTCTTCCAGTGTTGCACGAACTTCGTTAAGACGCTTCGAATAGGACTTGGAGAAAATCTGAAAGCCATCCGGAACATCCGCCTCCACATAAGCGACAAAATACACATTGCTCACTTCTTCCGGGCGGAACGAAGCTTCGGACAACATTACGATATAACTGTCTTTGGAAAGATAATCCGGATGCAGAATGGATCCGGTTACCAGGAATTCTTCTTTTTCAACAAGTTCCGGTCTGGATTTTAACTGAACAAAAATCGTGTCTCCGACGGAAACGCCGAGTCTTTGCATTGTTACCTCATTCAACGCGCATTCACCGTCTGCTTCCGGAAGTTTTCCCTCTTCCACGGAAGCCGTGCCGATTCGCTTCGTAGGCGACAAGACCGTTACGGTTTCGCACGCATCATCAAAGCGGGCCTCACCGCTTACGCGGTATAAGCCTTCCACATCTTTTACGCCGTCAAGCGCTTTGATTTCTTCAATGTCCTCTTCGGTGATACCCATGGATCCGAGAATTTCGAAATCCTTGGCATTATGACCTTTTAAGAAGTGGTCCGCATTCTTACCGATCGTTGCAGAAAGGTCGAAAATAAGCGTAAGACCGGCCATTCCGATTGCCATGATTGTGACAATCGAAAGGAACGGAATTTTCTTATTCCAAATATTTCGAATGGCTTCCAAAAGAAGCATCGGACGTTTATTCTTCAAATAACACTCCTTTTCGCTTATGAGAACTTCAGCGAAATCTATTTTTCATCCACTACCTGGAAAATATAAAACTTCAGATAATACCCGGAATCCGCTGCCCAGAGAATCGGATGATCCGGTCCCTGCGTACGGAATTCCACCTGGCGCAAACGCTTATGCGCGCCGACACTTGCCTCACGAATGGTCTTTGCAAAAAGATCCGGATCCATAAAATGCGAGCACGAACAGGTGCATAAATACCCGCCGTTTTTCACAAGTTTCAGTCCGCGGATATTGATTTCACGATAACCCTTAACAGCCTGCTTAATGGAGTTTCTCGACTTCGTAAATGCCGGCGGATCGAGGATAACAACATCGTACTTCTCTCCCTTCGCTTCCAGTTCCGGCAGAAGTTCGAATACATCCGCACAGGTAAAATCGACTCTGTCCTCCAGGTGATTTAAAACCGCATTCTTTTTGGCCTGCTCCACCGCAAGTTCGGATGCATCCACGCCGAGTACGCTTGATGCACCCGCAATGCCTGCATTTAACGCAAACGAACCGGTATGCGTAAAGCAGTCCAGAACTTTTTTGTCTTTGCAAAGCTTGTGAATCGCCGCACGATTATTCTTTTGATCCAGGAAAAATCCGGTCTTCTGACCGTCTTTTACATCGACGAAATAATGCACGCCGTTTTCAACGATTTCCACTTCTGTATCGAATTCGTCACCGATGAATCCTTTGGCACTTTCCATGCCTTCCTTTTGGCGAACCTTCGCATCGGAGCGCTCGTAAACGCCGCGAATCGCAATCCCGTCCTCTTTCAGGATCTTTTTAAGGGCATCGATAATCACAAGCTTCCAGCGGTCGATCCCGAGTGCCAGGGATTCCACAACCAGAACGTCTTCAAACTTGTCGATCACCAGTCCCGGCAGGAAATCCGCCTCGCCGAAAATGATGCGGCAGGAAGACGTATCAATTACCGATTTGCGGTACTCCCATGCATCACGCACACGCGCTTCAAAAAACTCTTCGTCTATGACGGCATCCTTCTTTCTTGAAAGCATCCGGACGGTAATCGTGGACTTTGTATTGATGAATCCCCATCCCATCGGATAGGAGTCAAAATCAGCAACCTCCACCACATCTCCGTTTTCGAATGCGCCGTCAATCCGGTCGATTTCATTATCGTAAATCCAGGCACCGCCCGCTTTAATCGTGCGTCCCTGGCCTTTTTTTAAAATTACTTTTGCGTAACTCAAGTGTTTTTCTCCTGTTTGTTTTCGCGCAGGTTCACACCCACTGTCTTGCCACGAGATAATCCCTTATGGCTGCCACCGCCTCGTCCAGATGATTGTCAAAGCAGTGCGTATCTCCTTCAATCGGCACAAATGTGCAATCCGCATATCCCTTTGCGGCTTCCATGACCTCGTCAATCGGACAGGTTGCATCCGCGGATCCGTGTACGATAAATACGGGCTTTTTAAATGCCGCAATCACGGGTTCGATTTCTATACTCAGTGCGGACCGAATATACGTATCGCAGAGAATCCAGCCCTCTTTTGCCTGAAATTCTCCGGGAATGTTATTCGTGTCGAATTTGTTTCCGAGTAAATCTCCTTTTCTTGCACCGGACAGAATCACGATTGCCGGCGACATCGGAATGATTCCGTCAATCAGATCCTGAAACTTTGTACCCGCAAGCATGACGGTAAGACCGCCCTGCGAATGACCGCACAAATAGATTTTCGAAAAGAGATTTGTACTACGTGCGTAGTTGATTTCCGCAAGTGCATTGGAAACCCAGATATCCAGAGTATGATGTTTAAATTCTCCGTCGCTTAATCCGTGCCCGTAAAAATCCGCACGAAGCGTCGCCATCCCGAGTTCATTCATCATATCCGAAACCGCAAGCAGATGGCGTTCATCCTTATTGCCGGTAAAGCCGTGCAGGATGATGCATAAGGGTATCTTTGGGCGAACTTTAGTCCCCTCCGGCATGGAAAGAACGGCATCCAGTCTCGTGGCGCCGTCATAAATATCAAAGTGCTTTACAGTAACCCCCATACGTACCCCCCGTATTTAATTCAAATCAGGTTTTGTAAAGGTGCCGCGATAATACTGCAGCGCAAGATTATCCTCTCCGATTAACTGAAGCATTCCGCCGGTCTCAAAACGAACGGTATCCGAATAATACTCGTTCTCGGTCGGGAATGCTGCATTCGATACCACATGCACCTTCGGCGTACCCTGCTCTTCGGCCGTCTTTAAAAACGATGCCTCGAACAAAAGCGACCCCCATGCGATGTGATAAGAACTGGATACGATTGCAACCGCATTAATCTGCGGATAATCTTTTAAGAAAATATTATACGAATTTCTCGCATTCTCCGCGGTGGTCATCGATTGGTTTTCGATGATCAGACGCTCCTCTTCCAGGCCCTGTTTAATGAGCCATTCGCCCATCAGATCCGCTTCGGTCACGTCCGGATTGTCCGCGGCCGTACCGCCGCCGGTGCAGCATACATACGCGTACGGATACTGTTTGGCGCACTCCAGAGCCACCTTGAGGCGTCCGATCAATTCATCCTGCATGCTGCCGTCGGGATTCAGTTCAAAGCCGAGAACCACAATGCAGAGATTGTCTTTCCGGGAAAGATTGACCGGAAGGCTGTTTGCGTTAATCGGAAGATCATTGTTTGCATAAGTCCAGTATTCCATGATTTCACGCCAGAGTTCTTCTTTTCCCGGATCGATTTCGCCGAGTTCCGTAAGACGTGCTTCAATCTGTGCAGCCGCCGCATTTTCATAGGAACCGTACAGTGTGATGATTTCGCGAACGATATCCTGCTCGGTTCTTTCGATAAGTTCGGAGCTGTTAATTGAAATCACTTCGGTCGGTGTCGGTTGGGTATTCTTTTTTTTGCATCCACCCAAAGAGCACACCAAAAACACCGCCGTAAGAAGGCAGAGGATGCGCTTTGCGGATTTGGATTTTATCACGTTTTTAATTGCGATTTTCAATGATACTACCTGCTTTCAACACAAATTCACCTGCCGGAAAGGCGGCGAAAAAGTTACATAAGACGCAAAAACCCGCGAAAAGGTATTCGCGGGTACATTATGCGCAATAATGACATTCAATTATTCGATGGTCAGAATATCGGAGAATCCGGTGATATCGAAGATTTCCTTTACTTCCTCGGTAGGATTCTTAACAACCATGCTGCCCTGCTTGGACATAATTTTCTGGCAGGATAATAAAACTCTTAAGCCCGCACTGGAGATATAATCCAATTCTGCAATGTCAAATTCAAGTTTGGTAATTCCGCTTAAGGATCCCTTTACATCTTCTTCAAGTCCGGGTGCGGTGGTAATGTCCAAACGTCCTTTCAAAGCAACGGTCAAAAGTTCGCCATCTGCATTTTTGTCAATTCTAAGCATTTCTTTCGTTCCTCCTTCACATAATCTTATAGATTACCATGAATACCTCACTCAATTATTATACTGTATTTCTTTCAAAAAAGCACCTTAAATTTCAGGTTTTTTTAAAAAGTTTAAAAAAACGCGAAAAACCGCATAAAATCGTGGAATTTTCGCTCTTTTTCTGCTACAATGGATGAGTAAAAGGTAATCCCGATTATGGGAAAAGGAGGGACCATTATGGGAAAATTTGTTTTATCTGAAGCAAAAAACGGTTACAAGTTTAATTTGGTAGCAGGAAACGGCGAAGTGATTGCTTCCAGCCAGGTTTACAAATCTGCAGCTACCGCAAAGAAGGGAATCGAAAGCGTTTCCGCAAATGCTCCGATTGCCGCTTTGGAAAACCAGACTGTAAAGGATTTTGCAGTTGAGAAGAATCCGAAGTTCGAAGTTTACAAGGATAAGAAAGGCGAATTCCGCTTCCGTCTGAAAGCTAAGAACGGACAGATCATTGCAACCGGCGAAGGCTACAGCAGTGAAAAAGCATGCTTAAACGGAATTGCATCCGTTCGCAAGAATGCGAAAGAGATTAAAATCGTCGAGAAATAAATCAGACCAATACGCATAACGCACTTTGTGCGGCGAACGTTGCGTACCTGTAAAGGCCGGGCAGCTTGCCCGGTCTTTTTACGTCCCTCTTCCCGTCTTCTCTGTATCCACTTGACATTAAAGAACATCTGTTCGATAATATATATATGAGCGACTATTCCAAAATTATCAACCTGCCGCACCACCGGTCCGAGACGCATCCAAGGATGAGTCTTGAGAATCGTGCTGCCCAGTTCTCTCCTTTTGCCGCCCTG
>CADCOL010000262.1 GCA_902803015.1 uncultured Lachnospiraceae bacterium
GCTGATTGATGACACGGTAATCAGCAAGGTTTCTTACTTAAAAAACATCATTGACACCATGTATTACGAGGATGTCAGCGATGAGGATATGATTGAAGGAATCTACCGCGGAATCATTGCTTCCACGGGGGATAGGTATTCCGCTTATTATTCCAAAGAAGAACTCGAGGTCAGCGCAGGTGACTGGCAGGGAAAATTTTACGGAATCGGCGCCACGCTGACGCAGGATCCGAACACCGGATACGGCCTGATTGACAGCACGATGCCGGATTCTCCCGCAGAAAAAGCCGGAGTTAAGGGCGGTGACATCATTTTAAAAATTGACGGTGAGGAAACCTACGGCATGACTTTGACGGAAATCGTAAGTCGTGTCCGCGGTGAGGACGGAACCGAGGTGGTTCTGACTCTGGAGCGTCAGGGTCAGGAAATCGAAATTACCGTCGTGCGCGGGGAAATCACCGCGACGGAAGTGGCATACGAAAAGAAAGATGATATCGGATATATTGTCATTGCGGGTTACGATGACATTGCGTACGGTCAGTTCGTGGAAGCACTCGATAAAGCCAAGGCAGATAAGGTGAAAGGTGTGATTCTCGATCTTCGCGGCAATCCGGGCGGAGACATTTCCGTGGCGTCAAACATGTGTCGCGAGATTATGCCGGAAAGTCTGATAGTATACACGGAAGATAAAAACGGCGGCCGTCAGGATTATTTCTGTGACGGTTCGAAATACTGGGATATTCCGATGGTTGTTCTGGTAAACGGCGGAACCGCTTCCGCAGCGGAAATCATGACTGCTGCATTGCAGGATACCCAGATGGCAACGATTGTAGGAACCAAAACCTACGGCAAGGGCGTTTATCAGAATGTTTTGTCCCTTCCGGACGGTTCGGCCGTGAAGGTTACGGCAGGCCGGTTCTACTCCCCGAACGGAACCTGTTTCCACGGGGTCGGAATTACTCCCGATGTGGTAGTGGAACTCGATGTGGACGCATATAAAGCGGATAAGACCGACACGCAGCTTGACAAGGCGATGGAGATTCTTAAGAAGCAGATAGAGAAGCAGTAAATGGATCATTTTATTTTACATTCCGATTATCAGCCGACGGGCGATCAGCCCCGGGCAATCGATACATTAGTGAAGGGTTTTCAGGCGGGGAATCAGTTTGAAACCCTTCTTGGCGTTACCGGCTCCGGCAAAACATTCACTATGGCGAATGTCATTGCGGCGCTGAATAAACCCACGCTGATTATCGCACACAACAAGACTCTGGCGGCACAGCTTTATTCCGAATTCAAGGAATTCTTTCCCGAGAACGCGGTGGAGTATTTCGTAAGTTATTATGATTATTATCAGCCGGAAGCGTATGTGCCTTCTTCGGATACCTATATCGCAAAAGATTCCTCGGTAAACGATGAAATCGACAAATTAAGACTCTCCGCCACCGCTTCCTTAAGCGAGCGAAGGGATGTGATAATTGTTGCCAGCGTTTCCTGTATCTACGGACTCGGCAGCCCCGACGATTACATGGGAATGGTTCTTTCCCTGCGTCCCGGAATGACGAAGGACCGTGACGATGTGGTGCGCGGACTTGTGGCGATGCAGTATGACCGAAACGACATGGATTTAAACCGCGGATGTTTCCGTATCCACGGAGACACGCTCGAAATAGCTCCCGCCGAGAATAATAAAATCATCTACCGCGTGGAATTCTTCGGAGACGAGATTGACCGGATTTCCGAGCTGGATCCCGTAACGGGCAAGGTAAATGCGATACTGAGCCATGTGGCGATTTTTCCCGCATCCCACTATGTCATCGGTGCGGATAAAATGGCCAGAGCCTGCGATGAGATTGAGGCGGAGTGCAAGGAACGCGTGGCATTCTTTAAGTCCGAGGATAAGCTTTTAGAAGCGCAGAGAATTGCGGAGCGTACCAATTTTGATGTGGAGATGCTGCGTGAAACCGGCTTTTGCTCCGGCATTGAGAACTACTCGAGAATCTTAAGCGGCAAGAAACCGGGACAGCCGCCCGGATGTCTTCTGGACTTCTTTAAAGATGATTTTCTGATGATTATCGACGAGTCCCATATGACGATTCCGCAAATCGGCGGCATGTATCACGGCGATCAGGCGAGAAAGAAAACTCTGGTGGAGTACGGCTTCCGCCTTCCGTCGGCGCTTGATAACCGTCCGCTTTCCTTTGACGAATTCGAGGATCACATCGACCAGATGCTCTGCGTGTCCGCGACACCGGCGGCATACGAAAAGGAGCATGAGATTTTAAGAGCCGAGCAGGTCATCCGGCCGACCGGACTTTTGGACCCCGAAGTGGACGTACGTCCCGTGAATGGACAGATTGACGATCTTGTCGGCGAGATCCGAAAAGAAATCGAGAAAAAGAACAAGGTCCTGATTACCACTCTGACCAAACGCATGGCGGAGGACTTAACGGACTATTTAAAGAATGTGGACATCCGAGTAAAATATCTGCATTCCGATATCGATACACTGGAACGTGCCGAAATCATCCGTGATCTGAGACTCGACAAATTCGATGTTTTAGTCGGAATCAACCTGTTAAGGGAAGGCCTTGATATCCCGGAAATCAGTCTGGTGGCAATTCTCGATGCGGATAAGGAAGGTTTCCTTCGAAGCGAAACCTCCTTAATTCAGACAATCGGGCGTGCGGCAAGAAATTCCGAGGGACGCGTCATTATGTATGCCGATACCGTGACGGATTCGATGAAGGCCGCGATTGAAGAGACCAACCGCCGTCGCGGAATCCAGATGAAATACAACGAGGAGCACGGCATCACACCGACCACCATTAAGAAGGCGGTACGTGATTTAATCAGTATTTCCAAAAAAGTGGCTTCCGATGAGAAGAAGTTCGAAAAAGATCCGGAATCCATGAGCCGGGCCGAACTCGAGAAGATGATGGCAAATCTGGAAAAGGCAATGAAGAAGGCAGCGGCGCAGCTTGATTTTGAAACCGCCGCGGAATTAAGAGACAGAATGATAGAGGTAAAGAAATGCATCCGGACGAAGTGAAGATGCTCCCCAAGGGAGAGTTAATCCGCCTGCGCGGAGCAAAAGAGAATAATTTAAATAACTTAAGCGTGGATATCCCGAGAAACCGGTTTGTGGTATTCACCGGCCTTTCCGGTTCCGGAAAATCCTCCCTGGCATTTGATACGATTTATGCCGAAGGGCAGAGGCGTTACATGGAGTCGTTGTCTTCCTATGCGCGCCAGTTTTTGGGACAGATGGAGAAACCGGATGTGGAACGGATTGACGGACTCTCTCCGGCTATCAGTATCGACCAGAAATCCACGAACCGTAACCCCCGTTCCACGGTCGGAACCGTAACGGAGATTTACGATTATTTCCGTTTGCTGTATGCAAGAATCGGTGTTCCGCACTGTCCGAACTGCGGAAAGGAAATCCGCCGTCAGACCGTGGACGAAATGGCAGATCAGATTATGAAACTGCCGCAGGGAACAAAGATTCAGTTACTTGCTCCCGTGGTACGCGGGAAAAAAGGCGAGCATGCCAAAATCCTCGAACGCGCCGGCAAGAACGGTTATGTCCGTGCCCGGATTGACGGGAACATGTATGAGCTGACGGAGGAGATTAAGCTCGACAAGAATATCAAGCACAATATTGAAATCGTTGTGGACCGTCTGGTGATTAAACCGGAGATCCTGATGCGGCTTTCCTCATCCGTTGAGAATGTTCTGGATATCGCGGAAGGACTGCTTACCGTGGATGTAATCGGCGGGGAAGAGCTGCATTTTTCCAGAAGTTTTTCCTGCCCGGACTGCGGTGTTTCCATTGACGAAATCGAGCCGAGAAGCTTTTCCTTTAACAATCCGTTCGGCGCATGCCCTGTTTGCGCGGGTATCGGCTACTCGATGGAGTTTTCCGAGGAACTGATGATCCCGGATCCGTCCCTTTCCTTAAACGAAGGTGCGATTCAGGCTCCGGGCTGGGCTTCGAGCAAGGATAACGGCAGTTTTACGCATGCTTTGCTGGAGGCGCTTTCGAAACATTTTAAGTTTTCGCTTGATACGCCGTTTGAAGAATTGTCCGCGAAAGCAAGGGACGTCATTGTAAACGGTACCGAGGAAAGCGTGGATGTCCGGTATGTCGGACAGCGCGGAAGAGGCGTGTACCCGACCGTTTTCGAAGGCCTGATTCGCAACGAGGAACGCAGATACCGCGAGACTTTCTCGGAGAATCAGAAACAGGAATACGAAAAATACATGAATATCACTCCCTGCTCCGCCTGCGGGGGAATGCGTCTGAAGGCAACTTCCCTTGCGGTCACCGTGGCAGGAAAGAACATATACGAAATCACGAATTACTCGGTAAATGATTTACTGGATTATCTTCAGAACCTTTCCTTAAGTGAACGCGAGCAGCTGATTGGCGGAAGGGTGCTTCGTGAAATCGTTGCAAGAGTCGGTTTCCTGAAAGAAGTCGGACTGGAATATTTAACGCTTGCGAGAGCCACGTCTTCGCTGTCGGGCGGAGAAGCGCAGCGAATCCGTCTGGCGACACAGATCGGATCCGGTCTGGTTGGTGTATGCTACATTCTCGATGAACCAAGTATCGGTCTGCATCAGCGTGACAACGACAAACTCCTAAATGCGCTTAAGAACTTAAGGGATCTCGGAAATACCCTGATTGTGGTGGAACATGACGAGGACACCATGTATGCGGCGGACTATATCGTAGACATCGGTCCCGGGGCCGGTTCCGAGGGAGGATGCGTGACCGCGCTCGGTACGGCGGAGGATTTGATGAAGGTTCCCGAGTCCGTAACCGGACAGTATTTAAGCGGTGAGAAGTTTATTCCCGTGCCCGATGTCAGGAAAAAACCGACCGGATTTTTGGAGATTAAGGGTGCAGCGGAGAATAATTTAAAGAATATCGACGTAAAAATTCCGCTGGGGATTTTTACCTGCGTAACCGGAGTCTCCGGTTCGGGAAAGAGTTCGTTAATTAACGAGATTCTGTATAAGAGTCTTGCGAAGAAATTAAACAGGGCCATCACGATTCCCGGAAAGCATAAGAGCATCAAAGGCATCGAGAAACTCGACAAAGTCATCGATATCGACCAGTCCCCGATCGGAAGAACCCCGCGTTCCAATCCGGCAACCTATACGGGCGTGTTCGACATGATTCGCGACCTGTTCGCGAATACATCCGATGCCAAGGCGAAGGGATTTGCAAAAGGACGCTTCAGCTTTAACGTAAAAGGAGGCCGTTGTGAAGCCTGTCAGGGTGACGGAATCATCAAAATCGAGATGCATTTCCTGCCGGATGTCTATGTTCCCTGTGAAGTCTGCAAGGGCAAACGCTATAACCGCGAGACGCTGGACGTAAAATACAAGGGCAAAACGATTGCGGATGTACTGAATATGACGGTGGAAGAAGCACTGCCGTTTTTCGAAAACGTTCCGTCCATCCGGAATAAAATCCAGACGCTTTACGATGTGGGCTTAACCTATATCAAACTCGGACAGCCCTCGACCACGCTCTCGGGCGGCGAAGCGCAGCGAATCAAACTGGCGACCGAGCTTTCGAAGCGAAGCACCGGCAAGACCATCTATATTCTGGACGAACCGACCACGGGTCTGCATTTTGCGGATGTCCACAAGCTTGTGGAGATTCTGAAACGGTTAACCGACGGCGGCAATACGGTGGTGGTCATTGAACATAATCTTGATGTAATCAAAACGGCGGACTATATCATCGACATGGGACCGGAAGGCGGAGACAGGGGCGGAATGGTAATTGCAACCGGAACTCCCGAGGAAGTGGCGAAGGTCAAAGAATCCTACACGGGTTACTATGTCGGAAAAATCATGAAGCGTGATGCCGAGCGCCAGAAGGAACGTGAAAAAAACGCAACCAAAGCGGCCACGGCTTCCGGACAAGCATCCAAAGCCTCGAAGAAGAAAAAATAGAAATCCCCCCTTGAAGGAAAAGGGCAGAAAGTGTAAAATAAAAAACCCAGACAATTTTTAGCCTGTTTGGGAACAGAAAGGGATTTAGAAATGCAGTTTACAGATATCGGAATCGATTTGGGTACCGCCTCTGTTCTCGTATATGTAAGAGGAAAGGGCGTTGTATTAAAAGAACCGTCGGTAGTGGCATACGACGTGGATACCAAGAAAATTAAAGCAATCGGGGAAGATGCGCGACTGATGCTCGGTCGTACCCCCGGAAACATCGTTGCGGTGCGTCCCCTTCGTAAGGGTGTTATTTCCAATTACACCGTAACGGAAAAAATGATGAAATATTTTATCCAGAAGGCACTCGGAAAGAAGACCTTCCGGAAACCGAGAATTTCCGTCTGCGTACCCAGCCGTGTTACGGAAGTGGAGCGTAAGGCGGTTGAAGATGCAACCTATCAGGCAGGCGCAAGAGAAGTTTCCATTATCGAGGAGCCCATTGCGGCGGCCATCGGTGCGGGAATCGATATCGGAAAGCCCTGCGGCAACATGATTGTCGACATCGGCGGCGGAACAACGGATATCGCGGTAATCTCCCTGGGAGGAACCGTAGTCAGCGACTCCCTTCCGATTGCGGGCGATGATTTTGACGAAGCCATCGTTCGTTACATGAAGAAAAACCATAATTTAATGATCGGTGAGCGTACTGCAGAAGACATTAAGATTAAAATCGGTGCGGCATACAAACTTCCCGAAGTGAACAAGATGGATGTAAGAGGCTTAAATGTATTAACCGGCCTTCCGAATTCCGTTACCGTATCTTCCGAGGAAATCGAAGATGCGCTTCGTGAGACCACTTCCAAAATCGTGGAAGCCATTCACGGTGTGCTGGAGCATACGCCTCCCGAACTTGCGGCTGACATTGCGGACAGAGGCATCGTTCTGACCGGCGGCGGAAGCATGCTGCGCGGACTGGAAGAACTCATTGAATCCAGAACCGGCATCAATACCATGACGGCGGAGGAACCCATGACCTGCGTGGCCATCGGTACCGGTAAGTATGTCGAGTTTCTTGCGGAGAGTAATACGGAACCTTAATGATGAAATACAAAGGTTATGTGGAATATTTTACATACCGCAATCCCGAGAACTATTACGGAATATTCAATTTCATATGCGATGAAATCGAAGACGGTGAGATAAAGTGCGTCGGGATTACGGCGGGAATGGATCCCGGAGATTTGGTGGAATTAGAGGGCGAAATGGTAATGCATCCCACTTACGGAATGCAGATCAAAATGTCCTCTTTTCTTGTTTTGCCACCCGAAGACAAGTTAAGTACGGAACGGTATCTGGCATCCGGTGCGATTAAAGGCATCGGAGCGGCGCTGGCTGCCCGAATTGTCAAAAAGTTCGGAAACGATACATTCCGCATTATGGAAGAAGAACCGGAGCGTCTTGCCGAGATTAAGGGAATCAGCGGCAGGATGGCCGCTGAAATCGGCGTGCAGATTCTTGAAAAGCGCGAACTTCGTGAGGCGATGATTTATTTGTCCACTCTCGGTATTCCCAATTCAACGGCGGTTCGAATCTACGAACGCTATAAAACGGATCTTTATCAAATCATGAAAACGAATCCCTATCGTCTGGCCGAAGACATTCGCGGAATCGGTTTTAAAACCGCGGATGAAATCGGAGCAAAGGCGGGGATTGACGTTTCCGACCCGAAGCGAATCCGCGGCGGAATCCTCCACACATTAAAAGAAGCCCTCGGTGAGGGCCATACCTATATTCCGAAGGATGAACTTTTGCCCCGTTCGGCTTCTTTGCTCGGCCTGAGTGAACAAGCGGTTTCGGACGAGATTACGCCGATGATTATGGATTCCCTGATTGTGGTCAAGGAAGATTCGGGAGTATTCTTAAAAACCGTCTATTTTGCAGAACTTCAGGCGGCAAGGAAACTGAAAGACTTAAAAGATGCATTTTCGGACCGTCCGTTAAACGGCCCGGAGAAACAACGTGTTCTTGCGTTGATGGAAGAGTTGAAGGATGAAGGGATTGCACTTGATGATGTCCAGACCAACGCGGTTCTCGAAGCGGTGCGTAACGGAATTTTTATTCTGACGGGGGGGCCGGGAACCGGAAAAACCTCTACGATTCGCGCCGTGATTCGCTATTTTGACGCCCAGTCCCAGATTGTCATGCTCTGTGCGCCGACCGGAAGAGCGGCAAAACGCATGGAAGAGGCAACGGGCTATTCTGCCAAAACCATTCACCGCCTGTTGGAAGTAAACGGCGCGAGTGAGCAGGATGAGGATACGCCGATTTTTAACCGGAACGAATTAAATCCGCTGGAGGCAGACGTGATTATTGTGGATGAAATGTCCATGGTGGATACGTTTTTGTTCCATGCTCTTTTAAAGGCAATGACGCCGGGATGCCGGCTGATTCTTTCCGGCGATGCGGCACAGCTTCCGAGCGTGGGCCCGGGAAACGTGCTGAAGGATCTGATATCTTCGGGAGTTTTCTCACAGATTACACTGGAAACCATTTACCGCCAGTCTTCCGGCGGGGACATTGTTTTAAATGCGGACCGGATTCGACGGGGAATTTCGCCCGATACGTCGGCGGCCGGCGGCGATTTTTACTTTGTGGAACGCTCCCGTGCGGAGCAGATCTATCACGATCTGGTGCTCCTGATACGTGAGAAAATTCCGAACAAATTCGGAATCGATCCGTTCTCGATTCAGGTCTTGAGTCCGACAAAGGTCGGAAATTTCGGCGTCCTGACCTTAAACGAAATTCTGCAATCCGAAATGAACCCTCCGGCGAAGGGCAAGTCGGAATTGAAACGAGGCGAAACGACATTTCGTCTCGGAGACAAAGTCATGCAGACGAAGAACGACTACAATGCCAAATGGGTGGTCCGGGGTGTGAACGGAATCGAGGGAGAAGAAGGCGAAGGCGTCTTCAACGGGGATACCGGAATCATTACGCAGGTGAATCCCTTCGAAAAGAGCCTTCGGGTACTCTTTGACGACAACCGGGAGGTCGAATATACCAAGGACACCTTGGAGGAACTCGAGCTCGCCTATGCAATTACCATCCATAAATCCCAGGGAAGCGAGTATCCGGCCGTACTTTTACTGCTGGTCGACGGACCGAGGATGCTGTTTACGAGAAATCTTCTGTATACGGGCGTAAGCCGCGGAAGCAAATGCGTGATGATTCTCGGCAAATGGAGCACCGTGGAGAACATGGTGCGAACCGACGGAGAACAGAAACGCTGCACTGCGCTTAAGACGCGCATCGAGGAGGTGTTTTCCGAACTTGAATAAAAATATCACCGAATTCTTCTTCCCGAGGCACTGTCCGATTTGCGACAGGGTTTTGGGAAGGGACGAGGAAATCTGTGACGACTGTAAAACGATTCCCCGTCCCGTACCGCCGCCGCATTGTAAAAAATGCGGCAAGCACGTCTCCGAACCGGGTTCGGATTACTGTTACGACTGTCTTCGAACACCCCGTGCATTCGACCGGGGATTCTCACTCTACGAATACGTATCCATTCATGATTCCATTTCCCTTTTTAAAAACCTCGGCAGACCGGATTACGGCGAATATTACGGTAAAATGATGGGGCGCACGTTTTACGGCGAATTAACCTCTTTGGAAGCCGATGCCCTGATTCCGATTCCGCTGTCCGAAAAGCGTTTTCGCGAGCGTGGGTATAACCAGTCCGCCATTCTGGCAAACGAAATTTCCCAAATTACAAAGATACCGGTTTACGAGGACTTCCTTTTACGCGCACACCCGACCAAAGTACAGAAGCATTTGAGCCGCTCGGAGCGCCAAAATAATATGAAAAAGGCTTTTCATATTCCCCAAAATGATGTAAAATTAAAGACTGTAATACTGGTTGATGACATCTATACCACGGGAAGTACGGTCGGTGCTGCGGCAGCGGCCTTGAAAGGTGTGGGTATCAACCGGGTATATTTTATTACTTTGGCAACAGGAAGAGGTTATTAAAGCACATGATTAATGAGCAGAGAGTAAAACTCATGACTCGTCTGGCCATGTACGAGAAGAAGGAAGGCAAGAAAAACGTCCGGATCGGTACATATTTCCGAAGCGATTATTTAAGCCTTCGTATTCTCGGTTCGGTCATCAGCGGAAGCGCGGTATTCTTACTGGGCGCGGTTCTTTATGTGCTTTACGATTCCGAGGAATTCGTAAACATGATTTACCGTTCCAATGTTGCATCCCTCGCTGAGAAGGCATTGCTTTACTATGTGATTTTTGTTGCGGCATATTCGCTGATTACTTACATAGTATTTGCGTTTAAATATCGCAAGGCCCGTACGCGTCTTAAAGTATATTTCAACAATCTGAGACGTCTTCAGATTCTCTATCAGAGGGAAAGAAAGGAAAAGAGGCAATAATGACGAAACTGTTGGAAATCAGGGAGTTAGTCAAAAACTTCTATGCAAAGTACGAAAACTTCATCGTGCCGGTTTTGAAATTCCTTCTGGCTCTGATTACATTCCTGATGATTAATTCCAAACTGGGATTTATGGAAAAATTCGCAAAGTTCCCCATCGCGCTGATTCTGGCGCTGCTTTGCTCGTTCTTACCGTTGAATTTTCTGGTGCTGGCGGCAGCAGCCATGGCAATGCTTCATATCTACGCGCTGTCCATGGAGGCGGCGGTCGTGGTAGGAATCGTGTTCGTGATTCTGTTTTTGCTGTATTTCCGCTTCAGTCCCAAGGATTCCGTGGTGGCAGTTGTTCTGCCCATCTGTTTTGCATTTAAAATTCCCTGCGCGGTTCCCTTAACGGCAGGTCTTCTGGGAAGCCCCGGAACATCCGTCAGTGTCGGATGCGGCGTGGTTGCATATTACTGCCTGCATTACGTTGCCGGAATTTCGAAGTCCGCGGGTGATGCCAAGATGACCGAGATGGCGACGAAGTTTAAGTCCATCATTGAGGGAATTGTAACGAATAAAGGCATGATGGTGGCTGTGGTTGCATTTGTTGCCGCAACACTCGCCGTTTACCTGGTACGCCGTATGAATATCGACCATGCATGGACGATTGCCATGATTGTGGGTGCACTTCTGAATGTCCTGATTCTCTTTGTCGGAGATCTGGCGCTCAATACGCAGGTACCCGTACTCGGAACCATTATCGGAACGATTCTTGGATTCGCAGTTGCCTATGTCGTGAAGTTCTTCGCCTTCCAGCTCGACTATGCGAGGACGGAGAAGGTTCAGTTTGAAGACGATGATTATTATTACTTTGTAAAAGCAGTTCCGAAAGTAACGCTGACCACTTCCGAAAAGAAGGTCAAGAAAGTAAAAACCGTAAGCGAGCAGAAAGAGGATGGAAAGAATCGCAAATCTGGCAAGTGAATATTTTTCGGCGTTTCGTCTCCCGAAGGTCGGGATTCCGGATGTGGTTGAAATCATCATTCTGGCGTTCATCCTTTATGAGATAATGGTCTGGGTAAAGAACACAAGAGCATGGTCCATCGTGAAGGGCCTTGCGGTTGTGCTTGTTTTTATGGCTATTGCGGTCGTATTCAACATGACCACCATTATCTGGCTGGCAAAGAGCCTCTTCACTTTGGTTTCGATTGCAATCATTGTTGCGTTGCAGCCGGAAATCAGGCGACTGATTGAGGATTTGGGACATACGAATATTATTTCGGCCATAGCGAAACTGGATGATAAAAAGGTCGAATGCCGTTTTTCCGACAAGACCATGAACGAAATCATCGTGGCAAGTTATGAAATGGGTCGTGCTAAAACGGGTGCACTGATTGTAATTGAATGCGATACGCCGTTGGGAGAATACGAAAGAACCGGTATCGCCGTGGATGCGGTGGTTACCAGTCAGCTCCTGATTAATATTTTCGAACACAATACCCCGCTTCATGACGGTGCGGTGATTGTAAGGGGCGACCGTGTGGCAGCGGCAACCTGTTATCTGCCTTTGTCCGACAATCGCAGCTTAAGCAAGGAACTCGGTACCAGACACAGGGCGGCCGTTGGTATCTCCGAAAACACCGACTCCATGACGGTTATTGTCAGTGAGGAAACCGGAAAGGTAAGTATCGCATACGGCGGAGAAATTTATCGCGCACTTGATCCGAACGAATTGAGAAGAAAACTCGAGATTGTTCAGGACAAGCACGAGCAGGACAGCAAGTTCTGGTTCCTGAAGAAGGGCAAAAAGGAAACAAAGAAAGAAGACAAGAAACAGGATTCCGAAAAGAACGAATCCGAAGTGATAAAGCAGGAAAGCAATGAAGGAAAAGCTGACGCGTAATATTGAACTGAAGATTCTGGCTGCAGTATTCGCGGTCATTCTGTGGTTAATCGTCGTTAACATCGACGATCCCGCAAAGAGCATCCAATTCTCGGGAGTTGAGGTGCAGATTCTCAATGCCCAGGAACTGGACAAACAGGGGCTTTGCTATGACATTCTGGATGACTCGAACTATGTTACGGTTACGGTTACCGGACGCAGAAGCGTCATCGAAGAGATTTCCAAAGAGAATATCACCGCAACGGCGGACATGAAAGATCTGACCAGCATGAATACGCTGACCATCAAGGCAAGCTGCAATAAATCCGCCAACGAACTGGATTCGATTAAGGTCAATGAAGAGAATGTCAAGCTCGAGATTGAAAAGAGCGTAAAGGTTACCAAACGGATTAAGGTGGAAACATCCGGAGCACCTGCGGAAGGCTATATTCTGGGAAGCCGGACGATGGATATCAATCAGGTTGAGATTTCCGGACCGGAGTCCATTATTTCAACCATCGAGATGGCGAGGGTTGTTGTGGATGTAAGCAACGCGACATCGGGAGTTTCCGCTTCGGTTCCGATTGAATTGTATACCGATAATATGGAAAAAGTGGATACATCGCGTATTACCATCAATGTAAAGAATGTAAACATCAATCAGGATATTCTGTATACAAAAGATGTGGATGTGGAATATGAATTTTACGGAGAACCGGCAGAAGGTTATGCTGCGGCAGATGAAGCGTTAGCCGATGTTGAATCGGTTAAAATCTGCGGCAGAAAAGCACTTCTCGATTCAATCGCCACCATTTACGTATACGGAGAGAAACTTTCCATCGAAGGAAAACAGACCAATACGAAGTTTTCCATTGATTTGGACGATTACCTGCCGAGCGGCACGGATTTCGCGGATAAGTCAGAGAATCATATCGCAACGGTTACGGCGGTCATCCGCAAGGAAGTTTATATCGAAATCAGCAGGGATGTAAAGGCTGTTCGTATAGAAGGTCTTCCTACCGGAAAGAAGATTGAGATTCTGGATGACAATACCTACGTGAAGGACGGTGTTTTCCGGACGAAGATTTACGGTTTGTCCGAAAAACTCGGTGCCATTGATGTGGATAAGGTGCCGATTACACTTGATATCGGCGGATATATGGCAATGAATGCTCTTACGGAGCTTGCACCGGGAATTTATCAGATCTCCCCGTATCTCGGATCCGAACCGGGGCCGCATTTTGAAGAAAATTGCAAACTTCATGTCAGAATATCAGATTTATAAACGAAAGGAAGGATGAAAACTATGGGAAGAATGTTTGGAACAGACGGTGTACGTGGTGTTGCAAATGAAGAACTGACCCCGCTTTTGGCGATGCAGCTCGGACAGGCGGGAGCTTATGTACTTTCGAAGGAGACGAACCACAAGCCCACCATCATGGTCGGATGCGATACCAGAATCTCCGGTGATATGCTTGCCAATGCCTTAATGGCAGGTGCATGCTCGGTCGGAGCAAATGCGGTATTTGTCGGAGTTCTTCCTACCCCTGCGGTGGCATATCTTACCCAGAAATACAAAGTGGATGCAGGCGTTGTTATTTCGGCATCCCATAATCCCGTGGAATTCAACGGAATTAAATTCTTTGACGGAAACGGATACAAGCTTCCCGATGCACTTGAGGACGAAATCGAAGCCCTGATCAAGAGCAATATGGAAGGCATTCATTTCCCGACCGGTTCCGGTGTGGGAAAAATCAAATACCGTACGGATGCAAGAGAAGAGTACATTAACCACTCCATCCGTTCCGTAAACGTGGATCTTACCGGTATGAAGATTGTAGTGGACTGTGCGGAAGGAGCTTCCTATTATACTTCCGTAGAAGCACTCAAAGAACTCGGTGCCAATGTGGTTGCGATTCACAACAATCCCGACGGTACCAATATCAATGCAAACTGCGGCTCCACTCATATGGAAGAACTTAAGGCGAGAGTCGTTTATGAAAAAGCAAATCTCGGACTTGCGTTCGACGGTGATGCGGACAGACTTCTGGCGGTTGACGAAAACGGTAAACTCGTGGACGGCGATCAGATTATGTCCATCATCGGTAATTATATGAAGGAACGCGGTAC
>CADCOL010000263.1 GCA_902803015.1 uncultured Lachnospiraceae bacterium
ACTCCTCGGAAAGAGAATAACGGGAAGGAGATGACGAGATGTACAGAGGCATAGGTTATATCCAGGAACAGACAAGAGAAGAAGAGCGAAAGAACACAGAACGCGAAAAAGCCAGAGCCGATGCGCTGGAGAAAGAACTTGACATCTTGCAGGCGAAAAATGAGGAAATGCAAAAAATAATCGACGAATTGAAAAGCAAGAATAACTAACATAACATGTGGCGGCGCCTTCGGGCGCCGTTTCAAGAGGATAACCGGATATGGCAAAAGGCATCATCGACGAACTTCTCGGCGGAATTTTCGACGATTCCTGGACGGGAAAGTACGGCGAGTTTTTACTGAAAAGTGAATTGGACATGGGACGCCTGACGGGCAAGAAAGGACGCATTCTCCGCAATGTCTACGTGCCCAAAGACGACGGCAGCACATCCGAAATCGATGTGCTTTTTATCACGCAAAAAGGCCTGATTGTCTTCGAAAGCAAGAACTACTCCGGCTGGATTTTCGGCAGGGAAGCGGACAGTTACTGGACGGCATCTTTGCCCAATAAGGAGAAACACAGATTTTACAATCCCATACTCCAGAACAAAAGCCACATCAAATGGCTTGTAAAATCCACAGGCGACATTCCCACCTTCTCCGTCATCGTATTCTCGGAGCGCTGTGAACTAAAGAAAATCGAAACCACGTCCAAAAACATCTGGGTCATCCAAAGAGAGAGTACGAATCATGTTGTGCGGCAGATTTGGAAGGAAAACGAGGATTGTTTAAGCGAGAAGCAAATCGACGAACTGTATGAGAAACTGAAGGATTTTACAAAGGTTTCCAATGAAGTCAAAGAAGAGCATATTCAGGCAATTCAGGAAAAGCAAAAGGAAAATCCAATCTGCCCTCAGTGCGGCGGCAAACTTGTGCTCCGGACCGCCAGACAGGGCCCGAACGCCGGCAATCAGTTCTACGGATGCAGTAATTATCCGAAGTGCAGGTACATGAAGAATAAGTAATATTGTTCTAAAGGAGGCAGAGCGATGTCAAAGCATTTTGGTTGTGATATACGGACAAAAGAGCCATATCTGACACGAGAGAATTATATTCATAGTGATCGAGAGTTTAGGGATTGGTATGGAGAGTATGATAGTGATCTTTTTTCAAGCATTGACCAACGAGTGGAATGTGCAAAAAAAGAAGCACTCCTAAACTTTGATTTAAATATGGCTTATTATAATTCATTAGAACAAAGCAGTTTTGACTCATTTGTAGATGAAAAACTAGGAAAGAATCCTTCGTTTATTGATGTTTCGGACCTGAATGATTATAAGTGTCCAGGGTTATACATTCTGGTATTAGGACAATACAAGCAGATATATGTAGGCATTTCAAAGAACATAAAGAAAAGAGTCCAACAACATTGGGCAATTTATAAAGATTTATCACGTCTTATTTGGGGAGGAATGCTTGATTCAAAATTATCGATTGATTCTTTCCGTGCAATGGATACTACAAGGATTTTTGTTCATTTGAAGCATGATAAAAAGAATGACCTTTGGGATGAAGAGTACAAATTAGTTGAGTTTATCCCTGATTGCTATTCTTGTAATCGCATGGGCGGAGGTGAACCAATGAGTCAGATTCTTTCGGGTAATCTGTTTAAAACTGCCGATTTGCCAAGGGTGACAGAAGATAATATTAACAGAGTTTTACCAGATTATTCTTGGAAGATGTATTGCGATATTGTTGACTTTAGGGAAAGAACTATTATTGATAGACAAAAGCACTATATGACTCAAGAGGAACTTTGGGCAAAACGTGAAGCAGAATTTGAAGAACGTCAAAGACAGGAAAAAGAGGTTGAGAGGAAAAGGGAGGAACACTATAGTTTAATAGCCGAACAATTAAAGGCTTATGGTTTTTCTGCAGAAGAGGATTTCCCGGATGGCCATTATAGACATGATGAAAACTTTAATTTAGATGCAATAAAAAACCGCATCGATAAAAGCATTTCTAAAGGCTATGATATAAGCATCTATAAGGGATTATTGAGTAGAGAAATTGCAAAGGTTTATTACTGTTTGGAAAAAGGTGTTTCAGCTGAAAGGGCACTTCAATTAGCAAAAACTTATAAAAAACTGTCAGACTTAAGATTTTACTTTAAAAGAATTAGATGCCTAGAACTAAGAGCAGAAGGGTTTTCTATTCGGAAAATATCGGAAGATGTTGGTCTATCTGAGTATATTGTAAAGAAGATTTTGAAAGAAGAAGGAGCCTTATGATTCCCACATACATAAAAGACATCATGCTTTCACTTGAGAACAAGTGCTATTATTCCGCACTTGCTCTTGCTTTGGCGCTTCCTGATATGTGTGGGGCAGCGGAATGGCCGAATAAAAGTGTTGGTGAACGATATATTGAATGGTTTGACGCCTATATTGGCAAATACAATAAAAAAGCCAATGAGGGTATTGAAAATGAGCATCCCTGGATTAGCGGAGAAATGGTATATAACCTTAGAAATACTTTCTTGCATCAAGGATCTCCCAGCATCATCAGTTCCAAGATAAAAGAGTCCGACAATCAATTGGACGGTTTTATTCTTGTTTTGGGTGACGGAACGAAGATTTGGGATGCAGCATTAAGTATAGATATAGGGAATGGGAAATATAAATTTAAATCAATGATAATAGAAGTTACATATCTTTGCCAAACCATTTGTAATG
>CADCOL010000264.1 GCA_902803015.1 uncultured Lachnospiraceae bacterium
AGCCAACAGAATTATATTGATTATACTTGCAGCTATTATGCTACAGGTTCCTTTATTATACTTAATTCCTCTGCGTTCCGAGGCGGCACCGAAAAAATACGTCATCGCGATTGACCCCGGACACGGCGGGAAAAGTACCGGAGCCGTTCAATTCGGCATTAATGAAAAAGATTTGGATTTCGCGGTTTCAAAAGCACTGGCAGAAAAACTGTCCGAATTTGAAAATGTGGAAGTTGTATTAACCAGGGACGGCGATGTGGATTTATCTTATGAAGAGCGCGTAAAAAAAGCTTACGAAAAGAAAGCCGATTTTATGCTTTCCGTCCATTTTAATTCCACGGACAATCATCTTTCCACCGGAAGCGAAATCTACGTTTCAAAAGACGAATATCTGTACAAAACCGTAATGCCCGTTGCGGAAAGCATTAAGGAATCTTTGGAAGAGATCGGTGTGCACAGCAACGGAATTTTCTCAAGAGAAGGCGAAGGCGAAAAGGATTATTACGGTCTGATCCGTCATTCAACCGGTTATCGCATTCCGGCGCTGATCGTGGAACACCTTTGCATGGACCGCGAAGAGTATCAGTATCTGATTACCAGTGAAGATTCGCTAAAAATGCTCGGAGAACGAGATGCGATTGCGATTGCCAGAGCATTAAAGTTAAAATCTGAAGAATATGATTTTACAAAAGAGCCGGATATCAAATATGAGAAGCCTTCGCCGCTGAACATGGATTCTTCCACACCGGATTATGCGGAAATCACATTGGAAGACTATATGCAGTTCTCCAAAACCAGCTGCCTTGCGACAATTTGCGTACGTGCAAACGATCCGAAAGGCACGCTTGCAGGTTTCAGAATTTCCGAGGATTGCGGAAAAACATACGGAAAACTTCAGGAATTTGATTACGGCGGGGTCGGACATTTTAAAATACAAATCGACCAGAAGAAGCCGAAAACGCTTTCGGTTTTAGTGGTAAATTCCGAGAACCGAAGTATTGCAAGTAATTTCCTGGATCCGATGCTGGAGATTGAACTGGATCCGGAATTCGGCCTCCAAAAACAGGAAGAAATTACTTCCGAGCCTGTATCCGATATTCCGTCGGAAGTGCCGGATGTTTTCGATCACGAACCGAGATTTGATGCACTGAAATCCATTGTTGTGGTATTCGGAATCCTGATGGGTTGCGTGCTTTGCGTGCTTTTATACATTATGGCGAAGAAGGATGCCAAGCCGAAAGTTTCGGCCGACACAGAAACATCTGACGAAAAAAACGAGGAAACAAAGAATGAGATTGGATAAATTCCTCGCACATTCAGGCATCGGAACCAGAAGCGAGGTTAAAACGATTCTGAAAAAGGGACAGGTTTCCGTAAACGGTGCCGTAATAAAAGATGCAGGATTTGATGTAAACGAAGCATCCGATAAAGTGGTTTGCCGCGGAGAAGAAATCGGATACCGAAAGCATATCTGTTATGCATTAAATAAACCGGCGGGATATGTTTGCAGCAAGTCGGAAGAGGACGGGGAATCGGTTTATAAACTGCTTCCGGAAGAATTCAGAAATCGAATTCAGGCTGTCGGCAGGCTGGATAAGGATACGACCGGGCTTTTGATTTTTACGGATAACGGCGATTGGGCGCACAAAGTGCTTTCTCCGAATCATCATGTTGCAAAAACCTATGAAGTTACCTGTGAAAAAGAGATTACGGACGAAGATATCGCCAAACTGGAAGCGGGCATTTCAATCGGCGACGGCGAAACAGCCGCGCCTGCGAGGGTGGAGCGCGTTGGTACAGAAAGCTTCGCCGGAACCGACCGGATTGATTCAGGGAAAAGAATTCTTCTGACGATTGAAGAGGGCAAATATCATCAGGTCAAGCGCATGATGCGTTCGACTGCAAATAAAGTAATCGGACTAAAACGAATCTCATTCGGAAATATTTCTCTGGATGATTTAAATATTTCGGAAGGTACCGGCATTATCCTGAACGAATCCGATGTACTTAATCAGTAATTTTAAATCCATTTAAATTAAGAAGGTAGAATAATGTTTTTTGGTAAGAAAAAGGGCACATTTCCATACTTAAAGAAAGCCCCTGTAATTCAGGGACTGATGACGCTTGTTTTATTGCTGTTGCCGGTCGGATTGTTCTTTATCGGCTACAGCATTACTAAGGATGTCAAAAATCTCTTTACGGTTGTTGCTGTCGTCGGAATGCTTCCGGCCGCTAAGTCAATCGTTTCGTTTATCGTGTTTCTTCGTGCCGAAAAATACTCCTGCAAACCGGAGCTGCACGATAAGATTCAGCCTTTCGAAGGCAAAGGAGCGCTCATCGGTTACGATTATTATTTAACGTCTTACTCGGTCAATTACCCGCTTCCCGCAGCGGCAGTAGCCAGGAAATGCTTAATCGCGCTTTCCGGCAACACGGCGCTTAAGTCCGTTGATTACGAAGATCATATCAAAGAATATATGAAGAAGAACGAAATTAAGGACATTACCGTGAAGGTATTCGACAAGGAGGAGCGCTTTTTAGAGCGCCTCGCCGAGCTCGCCGCAAGTGAAGACGAAATTACCGAGGACGAGGCGAAGTCCTTTGCGTTACTGGCTTCATTAAGTATTTAAAATAAACTACAGCAGGCAATTGGAGGCCGTAAATTTTACATGAAATCATGGACTGTAAGCGACAAAGAAGCCGGTGGACGGCTGGATAAGTACTTGAAAGTCAGGCTGCCCGAAGCACCGGATTCTTTTTTTTATAAAATGGCCCGCAAAAAGAACCTTACAATCAACAACGAAAAATGCAAAGGCAACGAGATTTTAAAAGCCGGCGACACCGTAAAACTATTCGTTAGCGATGATACCATCGCATTGTTTGAAGGAAACACAAAGGAAAAAGAAAGTCAAACCGCCCGCAAAACAACTTCCTATGAAGAAGCATATTCCAAATTAAAAGGCATCGAAGTACTTAAAGAAACCGACGACCTGATTTTCTTATATAAACCATCGGGAATTCTTTCTCAGAAAGCAAAGGATAACGATTTAAGCCTCAATGAATGGCTGATTGGATACTTAATAAAGAATAAAAAGCTCTCGGAAGAGGAATTAAGCACTTTTACACCTTCCGTTTTAAACCGTCTCGACCGAAACACCGAGGGAATCGTACTCGGATCCAAGACCTTAAGAGGCAGCCGTTTCGGTTCGGAAGTAATAAGAAACGGCGGACTTCGCAAATTTTACTTTTGCGTAGTAAAAGGAGAGTGCGATTTAAACGGAAAACTCGAAGGGTATCTTTGGAAAGACGAGCGAAGCAATAAGGTATGTATTTATCGGAACGAAAGTGATGTTCCCAAAGATCGAGCCAATGATGCAAAATATGTTTCCATTGATGTTAATGTTTTAAGTTCGGATACGAGCGCGACCGGCCGGGTTGAGGCCTCTGTGGGCAGTACTGCAAACAGATCCGACTTAAAATCACTTCTCGAAGTCGAGCTGCATTCCGGCAAAAGCCATCAGATTCGCGCATTGCTTGCCGAATACGGATATCCGATACTGGGCGATCATAAATATGGCGCCGGAGACAAAACAAATCCCGAAAAGAAGCAGGGCCAGTACCTTGCAGCCGTACGCGTCGAATTCCCGCAAATGAATGCTGAAATGAACAAGGAAGCCGAGGCAAATACAAATGCGGAATACAACGAATCCGACGCCTGGAAGTCCGAATACAGCGGTCTTACAGTGTCTTACGAGCCTGATTTTGCAAAAGAATTTAATGTTTGACAAAGAGAGTACCGTCCTATATAATTTACTACATTAGCATATTACTATGCTATCACTTTAATTCGTTAAAGTGATAGGTGGCCTGAAGTACAGGCAAGTCAATTTCGTGATAAAACGCAAATAAGGAGCATTTATGATTTCATTACTTCATACACCGGACGGTGTAAGAGACGTATACGGAGAGGAATTAACCGAAAAGGTTGCGATCTCTTCCTTGATTCTCGGCACCATTAACCTTTACGGATACGAAAGAATCGACACCCCGGCATTTGAATATTTTGATGTATTTTCAAAAGATATCGGAACGATTCCTTCCAAAGATTTATACAAATTCTTTGATAAGGAAGGAAATACGCTGGTTCTTCGTCCCGACTTTACGCCGAGCGTTGCAAGATGTGCGGCAAAGTACTTTTCCGACGAAAAACTTCCTTTAAGATTCTGCTATAAAGGCAATACCTTTATCAATACCAGTGAATTGCAGGGAAAACTGAAAGAAACGACACAGATCGGATTCGAATTAATCAACGATTCTTCGATTTATGCGGACGCGGAAGCGCTTCGTATCGTGATTGAAAGCCTTTTAAAGACCGGTCTTACCGAATTTCAGGTCAGCATCGGTGAAAGCAATTATTTCAAAGGTCTTTGCGAGGAAGCAAATCTCGACGAAGATACGGAAATGACGCTCAGGGATTTTATCACATCAAAGAATTATTATGCGGCAAGAGAGTACTTAAAAGGTTTGAATTTCGATTCTGCATTTCTTGACCGTCTCGAAGCAATTTCCAAGGTGTTTTTACCGACCGGGGAACTTAAGAAACTTTCAAACGACGTCACAAACGAACGTTCCAAAAAGGCAATTGAGCGATTGATTGCCATCCGAAACCTCCTTTCGAAGGACGGCTATGACCGTTACATTTCCTTCGACCTGACGATGCTTTCAAAGTATCATTACTATACCGGCATCATTTTCACCGCATACACATACGGCGTCGGAAATGCAATCGTCAAAGGCGGAAGATACGATAATCTGATTGAAAAATTCGGCAAGGAAGCCCCCGCGGTCGGTTGCGTATTCATGATAGACGAAATCCAGACTGCAATCCGCAGGCAGGGCGTCGAAATTAAGGATTCCAAAACCGATAAAACCGTAATTACTTATACGGAAGATACTTATGAAGAAGCCGTTGCAAAAGCGGATGCATTAAGAAAAGAAGGCAAAGCGGCCGTTTTAATCAGAAACGCAAATTAAGCGAAAGACCGGCTGCCCGATACAGGAGATAAAATGGACAATATCAATACCGATCAGAAATATTTGGTTTTTGCACTCTGCAAAGGCCGCCTCGCAATGAAAACGCTGGAACTTTTGGAATCCATCGGCATTACCTGCGAGGAAATGAAGGACAAATCCACAAGAAAACTCGTGTTTGTCAACGAAGAATACAAGTTAAAATTTTTCCTGGCCAAAGGTCCCGATGTACCGACTTATGTGGAAGCAGGCGCGGCGGATATCGGCGTTGTGGGAAGCGACATTATCTTAGAAGAAAATCGTCGCGTATACGAAGTTCTGGATTTAGGCTTCGGCAAATGCCGCATGTGCGTTTGCGGACCGGAGAGTGCAAGGGAACTTTTGCAGCACCGCGAAAGAATACGCGTGGCAACGAAATATCCGACCATCGCAAAAGATTATTTCTTTAATCAGAAGAACCAGACCGTCGATATCATTAAATTAAACGGTTCCGTCGAACTCGGTCCGATTGTCGGCTTGTCCGACGTCATTGTCGATATCGTGGAAACCGGAAGCACCCTGCGTGAAAACGGCCTCGATGTTTTGGAGGAGATTCGTCCTCTGTCCGCAAGGGTCATCGTAAATCAGGTCAGCATGAAGATGCAAAATGAACGAATTTACGATATAATAGAGAAGTTAAGGGAGAGCTTACGCAATGAATAAACTTTTTTTAACCGAAGAAAACGAAAAAGACGTCCTCGACGAACTCTTAAAGAGAAGTCCGAATCACTACGGACAGTTCGAACAGATTGTTTCGAACATCGTAAATGACGTAAAGGAACGCAGGGATGCAGCGATTTTCGAATATACTTTAAAATTCGACAAGTTCGCTTTGAACGCCAAGAATATCAGAGTAACGAAAGAAGAAATCGAAGAAGCATACAATTCACTGGATCCCGAATACATCAAAGTCATGGAAGAAGCTTTTGAAAACATCAAAAACTTCCATGAAATGCAGGTTCGCCAGTCCTTCTTCCATACTTATCCGTCGGGAAGCATTCTCGGACAGCGCATTACGCCGATTGAAACCGTCGGTGTATATGTTCCGGGAGGCAAGGCGGCATATCCGTCATCCACTCTGATGAACATCGTTCCCGCACTTGTGGCAGGTTGCCCGCACATTATTATGTGCACGCCTCCGAACGCGGAAGGAAAGGTAAATGCCGGAACACTGGCAGCCGCAAAGATTGCCGGCGTATCCGAAATCTATAAAGTCGGAGGAGCGCAGGCCGTTGCAGCCATGGCATTCGGTACCGAATCCGTTCCCAAAACGGATAAAATCGTCGGCCCCGGAAACATTTTCGTTGCACTTGCAAAGAAGAACGTATACGGTTACGTATCCATCGATTCCGTTGCAGGTCCTTCCGAAATCTGTGTACTTGCCGATGAAAGCGCCAATCCGAAGTTCATCGCCTGCGATTTAATGAGTCAGGCCGAACATGACGAAATGGCATCCGCAATTCTCGTTACCACATCCGAGAAGCTTGCAAACGATGTCATTGTGGAAGTGGAAATGCGTCTTCCCTTTGCAAAAAGAAAAGA